>CAZCQC010000410.1:0-9616 GCA_964500155.1 uncultured Rikenellaceae bacterium
GATTGACCGGCGGCCGAAATTCCATCTTTATATGCCCGACATAGCTGTATTGAATGGCATTGCCTGGGATCATATGAATGTCTTCCCGACATTTGGGAATTATGTTGAGCAGTTCCGGATCTTCGTTGAAAAGATCACCAAGGGAGGGACTCTAGTCTATTATGCCGATGATCCTGAGGTAAAGAGAATTGCAGAAGCTGCGACAAGCAAAATTAAGAAGATCCCATACAGGATCCATGGTCATTTCCAGAATAAAACCGGCTTTTATGCAGCATCCATAAGCAGGACTATCCCTTTAAAATTCTTCGGTGAGCATAACATGCAGAATCTTTCCGCAGCAAAGGAGGTATGCCTTGCAGCGGGTATTCCTGAAGATGATTTCTATGACGCAATACAGAGTTTCGAAGGGACATCCGGGAGACTCCAGAAGCTGAATGAGAATGAAAACGGATTGTTCTTTTACGACTTTGCACATTCGCCTTCCAAAGTTAAGGCTACTGTTGAAGCAGTGGCAGCACGATATCCCGGTAAAAATATTATTGCATGCTTCGAATTGCATACCTTTTCAAGCCTGAGCAAGGAGTTTCTCCCGTTCTACAAGGGGACTATGGAAAAAGCCACCATTGCTTTTGTTTATTTCAATCCTGATCAGTTTGAGCTTAAAAGGCTGCCTCCTTTATCAAAAGAAGTTGTTAAAGAGGCCTTTGCGGGTCAGAACCTGGAAGTATTTGACAATTCGGCTGAGATGTTTGATCTGATAAAAATCAGCCATTACCTTTCACCTGTTTATCTTTTCATGAGCTCAGGTGATTTTAACGGTTGTGATCTGAAATTGTTATCGGAGGAATTGCTTGCCTGTTAATCAGAAAAATCCCTTAATCCCCCAGGGGGGACTTATTTATTGAGGCTTCAATAGCCCCCCTTGAGGGGTTTGGAGTTAAAATCATTTTGTCAGGATGTCCCTATTTAGCCAGTTTGTTTTTTCAGAAATTATTTTGCAGATCGAAAAAAAGGTTGTTTCTTTGCATCCGCATTTTAAAAGTTCTTTAAACGGTCCATTCGTCTAGTGGTTAGGACGTCAGGTTTTCATCCTGGTAACAGGGGTTCGATTCCCCTATGGACTACAATTTTTATAATTACTGATAATTTATTAAGCATGGCAAACCATAAGTCGTCCGAAAAAAGGAACAGGCAGATCAAAACAAAAAACGAAAGCAATAAGTATCACGCAAAAACTATGCGTAATGCACTGAAATCAATCAGAACCACGACGAGCAAAGAAGAGGCAGGCACTATGCTGCCGAAAGTTAATTCAATGCTCGACAAGCTGGCAAAAAAGAACATCATTCACAAGAAGAAGGCTTCAAACCTCAAATCTTCTGTCCAGAAACATGTTAGCGGCCTGAAATAAGGAGAGTATTCTATTTTAAAAAAGGGACCCGGGAAGGGTCCCTTTTTTTGTGATTACATCATCCCCCAGGAATCGACCTATCCCTGACTTCGTTGATTTTTAACCCTATCCCCAACCCTTCCCCTTGGTTATTAAACCCTATCCCCAACCCTTTCCCTTAAGAATAAGGGGAAGGGTGTAAATCCATGATATATTGAATTTCGCTCCTACCCCTATGCTTAAGGGGAGGAGAAGGAGGTGGGGTTAAAAAGGGGGGTTGGGGGTATAAATATTATATATGTACTATCCTATTCTTACAAATTTTTTCTACCTTTAATTTGTAAATATGTCTCTTCTGTCATGTCTCTTAAAATCACCGACTGGGCTGTCGAGGACAGACCCAGGGAAAAACTTATCAGGAAAGGAATCTACAGCCTTAGCGATGCTGAATTGCTGGCAATACTTATCAGTTCCGGTACAAGAAAGAAATCTGCGGTTGATCTCGGAAGAGAGCTGCTCGGTATTGTGAACAACAACCTGAACTCTCTCGGAAAACTCTCAGTTTCCGATCTTCTAAAAATAAGGGGGATAGGCCCTGCGAGAGCCGTAACTATCTCAGCAGCACTCGAACTGGGAAGAAGAAGGAATCTGGCCGGGCTGCCTGATGCAAATCACATCAAATGCTCAAAGGATGTGGCCGAAATCTTTCAGCCACTCCTCTCCGATCTTGCACATGAGGAGTTCTGGGTACTGTTCCTTAACAGATCGAACAGGGTTATCGACAGGATGAAACTCAGCCAGGGCGGTATCAGTGGTACTGTAACCGATGTAAGGATCGTTATGAAGAAGGCTATTGAATATCTGGCTTCAGGGATTATAGTATGCCATAACCACCCATCGGGAAACCTGAATCCGAGCGATTCCGATACAAGAATAACACAGAAGATAAAGGATGCCGGTAACCTTATGGATATTCAGCTGCTCGATCATCTGATAATTTCAGAGAAGGATTATTACAGCTTTGCGGATAACGGGTTGATATAATTGTCATGGGGTCATGCGGTCATTTAGTTGTGCAGGTTGAGCAGGTTGTGCAGGTTGTGGAGGTTGTGCAGGTTAAATTACTAAGGATCTGATCCATTATGGTTTAACTCCGTGTTTTACTCAGTGTCACTCCGTGCCACTCCGTGGTTAAATGATTTAAGTTTCTTTACAACACTTTCATCCCTGCACTCTTCAAGCAAAACCGCAAATGTCTTTTTAAGAACAGGATGGACCATTTCAGGAGCTATTTCGCAAAGCGGCACTAAAACAAACTTTCTGTCCTGGATCCGGGGGTGAGGAATCTGCAGGTTTTTCTTGTTAATTATTTCACCACCATACAACAGGATATCTATGTCGATGAACCTTGATGAGTATCCCTTCTCCTCCCTTAATCTGCCGAGCAGGGCTTCTATCATCAAAATCCTTCCGAGTAATCCTGATGGTTTTAATCCTGTCCTCACCTTTATCACGGCATTCAGGAATTCATTTACACTCTGAAATCCCCAGGGTTCTGTCTCATAAACAGATGAACAAGAAACCACTTCACCAATCTTTTCACCAATCATCGCTATCGCCTTACAAAGATACTCCTCCCTGTTGCCAAGATTTGTTCCGAGTCCGAGATAAGTTATTTTTACCATATACTGAGTCTCCTGTCAAATTTACAAATTCCCTGGTCATGACCTAAAGATGAAATTCTTTTTTCATATATTTGAAAATCATTTTATTAAAGCAATAAACCTTATGAAAAGCTTTCTGAAATATACTCTTGCCACGATAACGGGGATAATAATTGTCTCCATCCTTTTCTTTGTACTGCTGCTTGCAAGCCTCAGTACAATGATGATCTCTGGCGAAAAACCTGTCTCAATATCAGAGAATTCAATACTTATTCTGAAAGCCGGGGCCACAATCCCTGACCAGGGAAACACCAATCCGTATGCCGGATTCGATATCATAAACATGACTATTACACCTTTACCCGGATTGAATGAAATCCTTCAGAATATTAAGAAGGCTTCAGCCGATGATAAAATTAAAGGAATACTTATCGAAAACGGGCTTTTACCTTCAGGCTGGGCGACAACAGAGGAGCTGAGAGAGGCACTTGAGAAGTTCAGGGCAGGGGGAAAATTCGTAATTGCTTATGCCGATTATGTCATGCTTCAGGAAGGCTATTACCTGTCAACTGCTGCTGACAAGATATATGTTAATCCATCGGCAACTGTCGATTTTAAAGGTCTTAGCGGGGAGGTAATGTTTTATAAAAAAGCACTCGAAAAGCTGGGAGTTGAAGTCCAGGTAACCCGCCACGGGAAATTTAAGGGAGCCGTGGAACCTTATATCCTTGATAAGCTAAGCAAAGAAAACAGGGAACAGATAGAGAGCTATGTCGGATCAATATGGTCTCATGTAGTTGAGAATATCTCAAAATCAAGAGGGATCACTCCTGAAAAGATAAATCTTCTGGCCGACAACCTTGCCGGTTATGTGGCGGGCGGTGCGTTCGAACACGGACTGATCGACGGCCTTATTTACCGCGATGCACTTATCGATACATTAAAGATCAGGTCGGGGCTCACCACCAATGATAAAATTGCCCTGGTCCCGATGCACAGGTACACGAAAGTACCCGATCCGAATAAGATGGTCTCGGCAAAAAACAAGATCGCGGTAATATACGCCTCCGGGACTATTGTAATGGGGAAGGGCAGTGAAAATAATATAGGAGGAGATTCATTCGGAGAACTAATAAGGAAGGAAAGAAAAGACACCAACGTAAAAGCCATTGTCCTGAGGGTTAATTCACCTGGGGGCAACGCAATTGCATCAGATATAATGTGGAGAGAGCTGGAACTTGCCTCAAAAGTAAAACCGGTCGTGATTTCGATGGGTAACTACGCTGCGTCGGGAGGCTATTTTATTTCGGCCCCAGGTACAAAGATTTTTGCCAGCCCGACAACAATTACCGGATCAATAGGTGTTTTCGGACTGATACCTAACGCCGGTAAACTGATGAATCAGAAGCTTGGCATTTCCACTGAAACTATCAATACAAATAAAAACTCTGATTTCCCTTCGGTATACAGGCCAATGGAAATTTATGAAAAGGAGGTAATGCAGTTAAGCATTGAGAAGGTCTATTCCGATTTTGTGAACAAAGTGTCGTCGGGCAGAAAGATGTCAGTTTCTGCTGTAGACAGCATCGGGCAGGGACGGGTATGGAGCGGGAGTGATGCAAAGAGGCTCGGGCTTGTAGATGAAACTGGTGGATTAAGAGCATCTGTTGAAGAAGCAGCAAAGCTAGCCGGGATAGATACCTATTCCCTGAGGGAATTACCTGTTGCCGCTGATCCGTTTACAAGGATACTGTCGCAGCTAAGTGGTGAGATCAGGATGCGGATACTGAAAAATGAACTCGGTGAATACAAAAAAATATTTGACGAAATCCAGGAGATAAAAAACCTCTCCGGCATCCAGGCCAGACTACCTTATTTCATTGAGGTGCATTAATATATGGGAAACAGAAGATCTCTTCTCTTATATCCGTTTTCGATCCTTTACCGGATCGTTACTGATATCCGGAACTTGCTTTATAATACCGGTATTTTTCACTCGGAAGAATTTGACCTGCCCGTAATTTGCATCGGCAACATAACTGTTGGAGGTACCGGAAAAACACCTCATGCAGAATATCTTATTGACCTGCTCCGGAAGGAGTTCAAAGTGGCTCTCCTGAGCAGGGGATATAAACGAAAATCAAAGGGATTCAGGATTGTATCACAATTATCCTCAGCTGCAGAGACCGGGGATGAACCTCTTCAGGTTTTCCTAAAGTTCCCTGATATCATTGTTGCCGTCGACAGGGACCGCGCAAAAGGCATCAGAACCATATTGAAAGAACATCCTGAAACAGAAGTGATAATCCTGGATGACGGATTCCAGCACCGAAAGATAAAGCCCGGGCTATCAATCCTGCTAATCGATTTTAACCGACTGATAACCAGAGATCATTTGATGCCATACGGAAACCTCAGGGAAAACCGGAACAACAGGAAAAGAGCAGATGTAATCGTAATCTCCAAAACACCGGAAACTTTTTCCGGATCAGATATGGAGACTGTAACCCGGGAGGTTCAATGGAACGAAAGACAAAAGTTCTTCTTCTCTTCGATTTTATATTTGGATCTGATTCCGCTGTTTAAAAGCTCAGCACCGGAAAAACAAGGCTTTCACCATCAAAATCGTGAGAATCATGGAGCGGTATTAGTCACCGGGATAGCTTCTCCCGGATCATTTAAAACATTTCTTGAGCAATATTTTGAAGAAATTATCCATCTCGATTTCCCTGATCATCATTTTTTCTGTGAAAAAGACTTTGAAAAGATCATTAAAGCCCTGAAAGATCTTAAACCGGAGAAAAAGATAATTATCACCACAGAAAAAGATGCCGTAAGGTTGAGGGAATTTACTAATATTGATGATTCATTAAAAAGATCTTTTTACAGCATTCCTGTTGAGGTTAATATTCTGAAAGAAAAAAAGTATGAGTTTGATAATATGATTATTGAATATGTTAGAAAAAATAAAAGAGACAACTGAGTTCCTTAAGAAAAAGGGAATTATAAACCCTGAAGCCGGGCTGATACTTGGAACAGGTCTGGGCGGGCTCTCTTCGAAGATTGATATCCAGCTTGAGATCGACTATAAAGATATTCCAAACTTTCCGGTTTCGACAGTCGAAGGACATGCCGGAAAGCTTCTTTACGGAAAATTCGGAGGAAAGAATATAGTTGCAATGAAAGGGCGTTTCCACTATTATGAGGGCTACAGCTCCGAACAGATTGCATTACCGATACGTGTTCTTAAATTCCTGGGAATAAGACACCTGTTCCTTTCAAATGCTGCCGGAGGAGTGAATCCGACTTTTCAGATAGGTGATATAATGGTAATCACTGACCATATAAACCTGATGCCAAACCCGCTCATGGGCCCGAATGACGACAGGATAGGCGCCCGCTTTCCTGATATGAGCGAGGCGTATGACAGATCACTTGTCGAGAAAGCAATCCGGATTGCCGGAGATAGTCGTATTCCTGTAAAGAGGGGGGTTTATCTTGGAACCTCCGGTCCGACATTTGAAACCCTTGCTGAGTACAAATACTTCAGAACAATTGGCGCAGACTCGGTTGGAATGTCGACTGTACCCGAAGTTATTGTTGCACGGCATATGGGACTTCCCTGTTTTGCGGTAAGCATTATAACCGATCTTGGAATCGAAGGAAAGATAGAATACACAACTCACGAAACTGTCCAGCGCGAAGCCGAAAAGGCAGAGGCTCGTATGACAACAATCATGACTGAGCTGATCTCATCATTATAATTTTTTTTTACCACAAAGGACACAAAGGAGTTCACAAAGGATTAAAGAACAACCCTTTTAATCCCTTCTTTAAGGTGTGCAACATTGAAATTTACGAGTAACCCCAGTTTGCATCCCGAAAGCTTTAGATAAGTCAGAATCTGGGCAAGATAAATGTCTGCCAATGCATCAACTGATTTTATTTCGATTACTATAGTGTTTTCTACCAATAAATCGATGCGATAACCCGCGTCCAGTTTTACCTCCTTGTAGATTAGTGGCAATTGTTTCTGTTTTTCCACATAATATCCAGACCGTTCAAGTTCATATAATAAACATTCAGTGTAAGCACTTTCGAGCAACCCGGGGCCCAATGCTGAATGAAGTTTGTAAGAACAATCTAAAATACTTTTAAAGATCTTTTCTATGTCCATATCTTTTATTTTTACTTTGTGAGACTTCGTGTTAACCTTTGTGTCCTTTGTGGTAAAAAATTAGATCGATTAAACTCAATCTAATTTCTTATTACAGTACAGATTCTCTTAAATCTTTCCGATTTGCCCGTGTCATCGAAAACGGTAATCAACAGAATATAGATACCTGTTCCAACCAGCTTTTCATCCTCAGCGGTCCCGTTCCAGATAATTGTTGCTTCCGGTCCGGCAAGCAAGTTATCTGCTAATCTGTTCACATACCTCCCGGTTTCATCAAAAATATCGATCGAGATGATATTTCCCAGACCATTCAGCTTAAAGTCAATTACCAGAAAATCCTCATTTCCATCATTATCAGGAGTAATTTTGGTTGATGAGAGACTTATTCTATCCGCACTTTCCTGATGTTCAATCAAAACTGAATTTGGGGTACCGGGCGTTCCCCAGCCTGACGACTCTGATGCAGAATGCCACAGTGTTTTATCTGCCGAATTACCATCGGTGGTGATTTTTTCAAGCGAGATCCCTTCATTTCCAGCCAGGAGGGAATAGTGCATTTTTTCGTCGTAATAAACCTCATCAATTTTCTCAAGGTTCCGGTTAAAAAGGATCAGATGCCCCTTATCATCAGGCATCGACGGAAGAGAAGGTATTTCAAAAATATTATCAGGATCTGAAGCAAAATATTTCTTCAGCAGACTCTCTTTTTCATATGTAATTACATTGTAATTACATGGCAGGAGACAATGGTTTTCTGAGGATGCCAGAACAACTGAAGACGTGTCGTGCAATAAATCATTTACAGAAACAAGCAAAAGATCCGTTGTATTAATAATTTTATCAGAATAATTAAAAAACTCAATAAAATCGGTTTCTTCAGGTAATGGATTAAACAAGATTTCATTGAATAAAATATCTTTTGAGCTTACCTTTTCCGGTAACCCGAACATGAATTCACTTCTATCCATTTTATTGCCAGCAAAATCAGTTACTTCTTCCGTAGCTGTGATTTTATAAATCATCCCATTCCGGAGAGGTCGACTGAGAAAAGCGGTGTACTCTCTCCGGAGTGGGTCTGAACTTAAAAGAGCGACAATCTCCGAACCTTCTATTTCAATGCTTTCAATACTCATGGCCAGCCCGGTGATTATCTCAGAAAATCTTATTTTGACAGTAATGCTATCATCAGGAAATACATTCTCAATCCCTGAAAATGTATTATCCCTGTTTACTCCTGAGATAGAATTAATTCTGCCGGGGGTCCCTCCCTCGAATGACTCAGATGCCTGCCAGTTGCCATTTCCAAAGAAAGGGTAATCAGTATCAATGATTTCGAGTGACCAGCCGCCCTCAGACTTTAAACCGTCACTGTACCATCCTGACGAGTATTCGAGACCATGAATAAGAGTCCCTTTGGCATCACTTATGAAAAGGATCTTGCCTTCGTTGGTAAGAGCAGGAAAAGCTTTCATGCCCATTGTTTCACCATATCTTTTAAATAACCCGTTATCTTCAATCTGGCATAAGATCATATACAACCCCGGGGCAATTACAATATTCGGGAAAATGCTTTTTGTAATACCGTCAGAGAGGTTCCAATTCTTAAGATTCAAATGTTTCCCGCTGCGATTATATATTTCTAAATATTCAGTGGGCGGAAGCATAACAGAAGGCGAAGGGTCTGCCATTATTTCAGAGATAATTATATCGCCTGGAATTGCTTCAGCCACATCCGGGTCTTCCTCCGGAGGTGCCGGTTCATCAGAAAAGAGACCTTCAACAGTTATATCATCAATCCATAAAAGACGGTCCCGGGTTGAAGTGTATCGGTACAATACTAAAAACCATCCAATTCCAAATAATTCAGTTTCATTCCCGGTCCCTGAACAAATAAGGTCATTATTAGTCCTGCGGACTTCAATGGTCCATTCTCCTGCAGTAGATCTTTGCACAATAATTTTACCGGGATCTGCTGTTTTAATGCTGGTCTGCCAGTTCAGATGCGAATTCACAACAGGGCTGAAGAATCCGTTCTTCACTTTCCAGAGCCTTAATGTGTCATCATAGCCGGTCTGGTTTACACCGACAGCATAACCATTAATGCCAGGACCATTTCGGGCAGATGCCGGACCAGAATCAGACATAATGAAGAATGCCCAGTTATTTGAGGCGGAAGGATCATATCCATGCCTTAAAGTAATGCTCCACGAAGTGTTTCCACTGCCGGGATGCAGGTTAATGAGTGCTTTCCCGATCCAGTCCGTTCCTGCTTCAGAATTGTCGAATGAATGATGCAGCGAACAGGTTCCTGAAACAGGTGTTGCATTGTCTGTATTCCAATGTCCTTCAGGACTTTGAACCCAGCCGGAAAGAGTGCCGGATTCG
>CAZCQC010000411.1:0-2951 GCA_964500155.1 uncultured Rikenellaceae bacterium
AAAACATGTTTATATAAACACAAATTTATATGTTAATTTTGAAATGTCCAAATTTTTTTGAGTGAATTTTAATATCATATTGAATTTAAGACAGATTTGTGGACTATTTTCAGTCTTTTCAGACCTTCCTTTGAAGTGGTCTGAGTGGGACGGATTTTGAATAAAATCAAACAATTAAATCCCTGTTTTGAGGATTATTTAAAATATATTTTCTGATTCGGGAGAATTGCCTGGTCGTACAGATAATGGTATCGTAATATCCTGGCTGCCAGGAAAAATTACTGTCAATTTTGTGAGCATGTTTTGTCACTGCCGATTTATATGAACGTACAACTACGGATAATGAACCGGATTTTGGTGAAATGGATGACATGGTTTTGTCTATCAGGTGTACTGTATCATGTGGTGGTAGAGGCGTTGCATGCAACGCCCCTACTATCGATGTTCTGATAAATCTGTTAATAACAATGATTCCATGTATATGGTCTGGCATAACAACGAACGCATCCAGACTGATAAACGGATGATGAACCGGGATTTCGTACCATATCTGAGATGCAATCTGCCCGATTTCGGACAAATGCATTTTACTGTTGACGACATTACCAAACCATTCCTTCGTCCCTTCTGTGCAAATTGTAACAAAATATTTCCCTGGTCGCGAGTAATCACGGCCGGAATAACGCAACGAATTGTATCGGAATCTATTCCTGAACAATGAGCCCATAAACCCAAATGCAGCAATTGTATGCAAAATACGAAACTTCTCTGAATTTCGAAAACGCTTATGTTAGATCCTTGTTTTCTCGCCATATATGTTAAATTTTTCAGGCCTTTTTGAAGTGGTCAAAGAAGGACGGATTTTGAAGAAAATCAAGCAACTATTCCCAAAATTTAGGTGTTTCTTATTTCGCACTAGTTCTAAGTCTGACTGGCAAGCCAGTTAGATCAGGATTCTGACCGTTAGCGTCAGCATTTTACGTCAGGTTTTGGACAAGCATGAGAAGTTTTATTATTGATTCACTTGCTTTTAAATTACAGGAGATTAGATGGTCCCTTTACCTTGCTCCAGAGCAATGAATTTTACTTACATTTGACAAAAGAATGTACTCTAACTAGTATAAATTTAATTTCTATAATTATGAAAAGAATATTCCTTTTTACATTTCTTTTAGCTGCAATAATGTTAACAAATTCATTATCAGCTCAAAACATAATCAAGAAGAATACTTTAACTGGCGCATGGTTTGGAAGGATATCAGCTGATGGCGATGACCTCAGAATAGTTTTTCATCTGAAATTAATTGAGAAGGATAGTTTAGTTGCTGCTATTGACAGTCCCGATCAGGGGGCAAAAGATATTCCAGTAGGCCCTGTAATTCTGAATGAGAAAAAACTTGTAATTCAGGCTCCTGATATTAATGGAGAATATAAAGGTACAATAACTGGTGATTCAACCATAGTGGGTACGTGGTCGCAGAATGGCAATGATTTTCCTCTGAATCTTAAGAAACTAAGTACAAACTTAACTAATAACATACCCAAATAAAAATGAACCTCTCGGATCCCATTTTGCAGAATATCGGAACTATGAAAGATTCCAGGAAATTCTAAATACATCAAAATCAAACTGGCAAAAGGAACACGAAAAGGTGCGTATTTGGTTTGAAGAGAATAATATGCTAAAGATATGAATTTGACATCCTGAACAGAATTCAATTTGGCTGTATCAAGTTGACCAACCAAATCCAGATTTAAATCCTTGTTGTTTCCAAATGCAGGTTATACTTTTTCAGACCTTCTTCTGGGATGGTCAAAGAAGGACGGATTTTACAACAACGGCTTCTTTATCGGGAAGAATCCATCTTTCCCTGGTTTATCAGAAAATAGCCGAACCAAAGCATGAACACAAGATGGAGAATTACAATGCCCCAACCCATTGGATTCATCAGCCCCTTTAATTGAGTAATCAGAAGAATTATTGTACTTGCAAGCAGATAAATAAAAATACTATATACTACTCCTCTTTTAAACTCTGAGCTGGTTGATTTACGGGCAAAAAACATCAGAACAGGTATACTGATTATCAACGAACCAAACAGCCTGGCAAAGGTTGTTGATGTTTCATCCAGGGTCACCCCCATTGGGTCCATCATAAGACCAGGAACAAAGAGGAAGCCAATACCGAATATTACTTCGACTATCAGATAAACAAGAAAAAGTGTATTCATAACTATACCTCCATTTTAAAATTTATTACAATATCAAATGTCAGAAATAATTAATTACGAGTCAATTAAATTTAATCGGTCTGAAATTTTATCATGTCTTCAGTAAGGGATGCTATTGTTATGTTTGTTTTGTGTTTTCAGACCTCCTCTTGATGTGGTCAAAGAAGAACGGATTTAATATTAAAGATTATTTTTTTCGTTTACTTCTATGTAGTTTACAAATTTATCCATTCACTCCATGAATTTATACTTACAATTCTGATAATCACTTGATTTTGGTTTACTAAAAGTTAACTTTACATATACATATACCATTATTCGTAAATACTGATAATTTCAAAGTACTGGTAAATAGTAAATTTTTAAATTAAATCTTCCATCCTCAAATGTCAATCTGGTCAACTGAAATAAAAGAACTGGCGAAACTTTATGAATCCCTAAAAGGTCATTTTCCTGAACTTGAGAAAGAATTAGAGCAACTGATAAAGACAGAAGACGCAAATGTGGTTATGCTCTATTCGAGAAGATGCCTTGAGGTAATTATTACTGTTTTGTGTGAAATTGAACTGAAAAGACCAAGAAAGACTGAACCGCTTAAAGGCATTATTGATAAACTGCATAAGGAGGAGAAAGTACCTTCACATATTATAACATCCATGCATGGGTTGAACGAATTGTCGACCTACGGTGCCCATCCCAAAGACTTTGATCCTGAACAGG
>CAZCQC010000412.1:0-8341 GCA_964500155.1 uncultured Rikenellaceae bacterium
GATACTCAATGACCCTTTCGATGAGATTCTGCCTGAGATCAGAAAAAAAGGATTACCTCCGGGACTAGTGTTTATCGATGGAAATCACAGGAAAGAACCTGTTATCAGCTACTTTAATCAGGTGGCAGATATGTCTGATAATAATAGTGTTGTGATAATTGATGATATAAATTCATCCAGGGAGATGGCAGAAGCCTGGTGTGAGATAAAAAATCACAAAAATGTGACTGTGTCGGTTGATGTCTTCAGAATGGGTATCGTTTTTTTCAGGGAGGGGCTGAATCATTTTAATTATGTGGTCAGGTATTAACAAAAATTAAGTTTTAATAATTTCTTATTTGATATAATTAGTCTAATTTCGAAACTTCAAATTAAAGTATGTTATGGATAAAGTAATTGAAATTCAGGATATTGTTAAGAATTACCAGGTTGGGTCAGTGATAGTGAGAGCATTAAGGTCGGTTTCAGTCAATATTGACAGGAATGAATATGTAGCCATTATGGGGCCATCCGGATCTGGAAAATCAACTCTTATGAACCTGCTTGGCGCTCTTGATACTCCTACCAGCGGCAAGTATATTCTTAACGGTACTGATGTCAGCAAGATGGAAGATGATTTCCTTGCAGAAATACGAAATAAGGAGATCGGATTTGTTTTTCAGACTTTCAACCTCCTTCCACGATATACAGCTCTTGAAAACGTTACTTTACCTTTGATTTATGCGGGCATGCCTAAAGCTGACAGGGAAAAGGTAGCCATTGAAACTCTTGACCAGGTTGGGCTTGCCGACAGAATGAGCCATAAGCCAAATGAACTGTCCGGCGGACAGAGACAGCGTGTTGCTATAGCCAGGGCTCTTGTAAACAAGCCTTCGATAATCCTTGCTGATGAGCCTACCGGAAACCTCGACAGCAAGACATCTCTTGATATCATGGGCCTGCTTGATGATATCCACAAGAAAGGCAACACAGTAATTGTAGTTACCCATGAAGAGGATATAGCCAGACATGCAGCCCGGATTATAAAGTTATTCGATGGAGAGGTCGCACAGGATTTTGTGAATCCACAGTATAAAAAAGCCTGAAAAATCTAAACATTTCTTCATATCAGCAATGAAAATATATACCCGTTCAGGTGATGATGGAAATACATCATTGGCGGGAGGGCAAAGAGTCCCGAAGTTTCATCCCCGCATAGAAGCTTTCGGTACAGTTGATGAGCTTATCTCGTGGATCGGCCTGCTCAGGGATTTTCCCGGGAATGAGAACCGAAAGGAAACTATGATCTACATTCAACACCAGCTGATGAAGTGTGCAGCCACGCTTTCAAATGAAAAGGAAAATGGAAAAACAGCTGAATATCTTCCGGACAAAGCCTGTATTTCTATTGTTGAAGAAGAAATCGACAGAATGGAAGCTAAACTGCCTCCGATCAGAAAATTTATCCTCCCGGGAGGGCATATACTTGTATCTTATTGTCATATAGCGCGATGTGTTTGCAGGAGAGCAGAAAGATCAGTTTTGAGGCTGAATAGCACTGAAAACACTCCCGATATTGTATTCAAATTCCTCAACCGTCTCTCCGATTATTTATTCATTTTATCACGACTTATAAGCTTGGAGCTTGATATCAAGGAGATTAGCTAGCAATTTTTATCTGTCCGAAAACTTAAAATATGGTATTGTTTTTTAAATAAAATAATATATATATTTGCAAACTTTATTAAATCAATATTTAATCAGGAAACATGTACTGGACACTTGAATTAGCATCTAAACTTGAAGATGCTCCATGGCCTGCCACAAAAGATGAGCTGATTGATTTCGCCATAAGGTCAGGTGCCCCGATGGAGGTGATTGAAAATCTGCAGGAGATAGAGGATGAGGGAGATATCTACGAAAGCATTGAAGATATCTGGCCCGATTATCCAAGTAAAGATGATTTCTTCTTCAATGAAGATGAATACTGAAAAAAGGCTGACATTTTTGTCGGCCTTTTTATTTTCTAAAAATATCCGTCATTTTCTTTGGCCTTATCATATCGAACCAGGAAAACCCGTCGAGCTTCTCTGCTTCACTATTCACTTTCGCCGGCGGATCTATTACCCCTTCCGGATTCTGGTACTCATTGATTGCTGTGATTTTTCCATCTGTCACAAATATTTCAATGCTGGCGCATTTTGCCTTATTAACTCCTATAACTTCGTCCCCGTCAAGAAGCCAGTAGATTGTCTCCCCGTTACCTTCGACATTTATTTTATATAGTTCATTATCCTTAAAATATCCGGTAAGTGATCTTCCTTTTACCTGGTTAAACCTGGAATCATCAACCTGGCTTGTGATAAATGCCGAACTGTATAATTCCATTCTGTCGGCCTGGCGGTTTTTGGTAAACAGGGCAATCGAATCTGAAACAAGTTGATTCTCCTCCGACCAGATAACAGGTGATGTGTACATTCTTATAACAGAATCACGAAATGAATAGGAGAGGGAGTCGCATTTTGCCTGGATATCCCTGCTGTAGATCCGGCAGTTGTGGAATGCCCTCATCAGCCTGTACTCCTTCAATGTGGAATCAGATCTTGTAACCGCACTTATTGTATCGGCATGAAGGAAAAGAGAATCCTTTTCCGAGACCTGTATAAAAAGCGCTTTATCAGTAACCATAAATCTTTCGGGGCTTTTGTAATACCACGCATAATCACCCTTTACTATAATGTTATTTGTAGTGTCGGTTATGCTTGTGTTACGGTAGGCAAGACCATAACCCTTTACTCCATCGTAGTAAAGCGAATCACCTTTTATTACCTGCTGCCTGTTATCGATAATTGCGTTTTTCCAGATCCTTGAAATATCATTTTTTGTATCATACCATCCCCTTTCACAGAACAGGTAAATGCTGTCGCCTGTCATTTCAGAAGGACCAGTGAAGATGGCTGTTTCTGTTTCAGTATTGTAATCCATTGTATCGGCAGTCATCACATAATCAGGATTAACAATATTCACACTATCCTTGAAATGAAAGAGGTTTTGCGACACGTAATAGATACCAATTATGCTTGTAAGTGTGTTTTCGCCGTTTGTTATTCTACCACCGGTATTATATCGTGCAACTTCATTTTTTACATCATATTTGACAGTCTGGGTGAAAAGATGGGTCTCCTTGTCGATAAGCTCAACATTCCCATATACTGAGGCTGTCTCAGACGACCCGTCATAAAAAAGGCTGTCTCCCCTGAGTTGAAGGGTATCGCCCTGGGTCATATGAATTCTGCTGTACGCCTTTATCTGATTATAACCTGTATAGAACCATGCGCTGTCGCATGTCATGTAGATGTCATTATGCTTCAGGGAAACATTTCCAAGTAATCGTGTCAGCCTTTTTCCGGTAGATCTCTCGATTTCATCTATTCCATCATCGGCATTTAATACTTCAATCATTTTTTTTCCGGGCTTCTGTTTTGGAAGATCCTGACTGAAAAAGGCCGGAGAACAAAACAGGATGCCAGTTAAAAGTAATATTTTTCTGAGCGTAGGTGAAAAAAAAACAGATACCGTTGATGCTATTTCAGCCATCCTGCTTCAAGGAATTTGCACGATTTGAGTTCGTCACTGATCTTGATATAGGTAGTTTCGATTTTTTTTCTAATCCATTGCTGGTATGAAGACTGCCTTTCACCCATCAGAGCGGCGTTATAAAAGACCTGATAATCATCCTTAAGGTTAGCTCTATGGGCCGGGATCTCGTTATCGAGTCTTACTACCCTGAAAACAAAATTACCAATTTCATCAGTTGTCTGGAATGGTTCAGAAATTTCACCTGTTTTAAGATCCCTTACTCTTCCATACATTTCCTTGTTTAGCTCATCAAGTGAGAACCAGTTAATTCGATCAGACGGGTTTGTACTTACAAATTTGCCTCCATTGATCCTGCTGTCGAGGTGGCTTGAATACCTTATCGCTGCATCTTCGAATTTCAGACTGTCTTTTCTTATTAGTTTTGTCAGGCTGTCAAGCTTTGCGAGAGCTTTTTCCGACTCCTCCGGTTTTACTTTTGGCCTGATCAGGATATGCCGGGTATTTACAAGATCTCCTTTCCTGTCGATAACCTGTATAATGTGAAATCCATATTTGGTCTCCACAATTTTTGATACTGTATTCTTTGCCAGACTCCAGGCCGCATCAGCATATGGCTTTTCAAGTTCTCCCTTTAGTTTGTATCCTACTTCACCTCCGTTAATTCCTGAACCATCCTCCGAGTTCAGTACTGCAAGCACATTAAAACTCTTACCGGCAAGTATCTGGCTGCGTATATCCAGTAGCTTCTGTCTTGCCTCAGCCTTGTTTTCTTCATTATTCGGAGGATCAAGCTGAATGACACTCAGCTGGACCTTTGAAGGAATGATCGGCAGGGAATCTTTGGGAATTGTATTGAAATATCTCTTAACGTCATTTGGAGTTATCGACAGGTCAGATGTGATGCTGCTCTGTACTTCAGAGACTACCTGTTGTTCAACCAGTGCTTTCCTTATATCCCTTCTGATCTCGACCATGCTCTTTTTAAAATAGTCTTCAAGGGCTTTTTCGCTTCCAGCGGTCCTTATTGCCTCGTTGATCTGCATATTAAGATCCCCTTCCACAGTATCATCGGTAACCTCTATACTGTCAATCCTTGCCTGGTCGACAAAAAGTTTAGCAATGAGTAATTCCTGAAACACCCTGCAGCGTATCTCATCGACCGGAATCCTGGGATTTCCTCTTCTGGCATCCGTCACGCCATTCTCAATATCTGAAAGATATATTACTTCATTTCCAACTATCGCAGCAACAGATTCCACAAGAACCTGAGCATTTGAGGATAAAATGCCCAGTATTAATCCAGCAACCACTAACAACCCTGACCTTTTGCTTCTTTTCATTATTAATAAATCTTAAAACTGTTTTCTTTAATAGATTCGTTATAAATACCATTCTCAAGTTCCTTAATAAAATCTATCCGGCGATTATTCCAGATTATTCTTTTTATGTCTTCCCTTACATATTCAAATGGAGCAGCCGTACCCCTGAGCCTGTAATCGTAAATTACGATCATGTAAACTGAGCCGGAATCTCTTGTTTCATAGTAGGTTGTCCATTTCAAAAAATTCTCCTGGTCGGAAATGTCCTGTTTCAGCTCAAATGAGAGCCTGTCCATTGTTATCCACTCTTCATTAAAATCATCAAATTTTTCTGCAAACTGGTAGCAAAGGCTCTCGAGTTCCTGAAAGTCTTTCTGGCTGTTTGATCTGGCCAGAGATTTAAATTTCCAGATATTGGGGGTCTCGACAGGGAGCTTCAGAAAAAGGGCCTTTACAATGTTTGATGTCAGATTAAAGCTGTTTACATTATCCGCATAATACTTCTCGAGCTCCCCACCTGTAATTACAGTATCCATCTTCTGCAGGATCATCATTCGCTGGTATTCGTAAACCACAAGGTCCTGCCTTGTTTCCTGTATCTGTTCTTCGATTTCATTCAGGAGGTCGGGAGAGAGGTTTTCTTCTGCTTTCTGGAACATGAGTTCCCGCTTTGCCCATTTGTTTATATATTTCTGGATTATTGCGGCGCTGTCGGCAAGAGTTGCAGCTTTCCTGGTTTGTTCGGGAATCTCTTCGTAATGAAGCACTTTAAGACCGGCTTTGGCAACAGGAATACGTTTTACCTGCCTGCTTCTGTTGCTGCAGCCGCAAAATACAAACACGATCAAAATAACCGGGATAAATCTATTCATTGCCTAATCTGTTCTTCACTTCATCAAATATCTCTTTATCAACTTTAACGGTGTATTTTTTCTTTAATTGTTTTATCCACATTTCAGTCAGCCAGTCCTGGTAACCTGAAATCATATCAGCCTGAACATCAATTAAGGGCAAAGGGACAGGCTCATTTACCTTCAGAATATTAATAAGGGCCGGGAATCCATTTTTTATCAGGGATTGCAGACCTGGGATCCAGTCAATCTTGTCTATATCTGCATCATCGCCCCCGGTAAGAATCTTTTCTGAAATTGACAGTAGAGTATCTCCCTCCTGATTGAATTTAGTCAGAAGCCTGTTATCGGTTCCGGATTTCCTTGAATATTTCCTGTACGCCGCCATAAGTCGTTTTGCTCCTCCTGGTTCCCTGAGTATATATATTTTGGCCTCGATGCTCTTCCTGGACAAGTATTCTTTCTTATGAGCTTCATAATAATTCTGAAGACCAGCTGAGTCTTCCTGTACTTTGTTCCATACATTCTTTGATGATATATCAAACAAAAGAATGCCGTCATGGAACTCATTCATCAGGTACCTGAAATCGGGATATTTTTGCTCGAGAACTGAATTCTCGAATTTCATTATCTCATCAGAGGCTATTGATTCAAGAGATGTCTCGATATAATATTCCGGATTTACCGTAATAACCATATTACCCCGTTTTTCGAGGTAAGCAGCAAACTCCTTTGCTGAAAGATTCTTACCGGCAAAAGTATAAATATTACCTGAAGGGATATTTCTCGGGTTATATTTTGAGATTCCCCGGATAATAAGGGTGTCAGTGTTTTTATAAAACCACTCACGTACTGCCGGATTGATCCTGAAATTATACTCTTTCTTCAGCCTGTCAACAAAGGATTTTTTTCCAAGTGAAATCAGATTCGACTGGTTGAGCTTGCTTTCCAGAAATGACTTTGACTCTTCATATGTACCGGGTGCTTTTTTATCAAGAAGCTTGATTATGTGAAATCCATAAACTGAACGGACCGGTTTTGTATATTCGCCTGTATCCTTTAATGAAAACGCAGCTTCGGCAAAATCGGTTATAATTTCACCTGCTCCAAACCAGTTCATTTCACCTCCATTAACAGCCGATTCTTTATGATCTGAATTTTCCGAAGCCAGCTTTTTGAAAGGCTCCCCATTCCTTATCCTGACATAGAAACTGTTGATCTCCTTTTCTGCCTTCCTTACTGTCTGATCATCCGAGCCGGGAGGAGCCGATTTCATTATATGGGCAACCTTTATCTTACCCTTTGAGGGCCGCAGGTCTGATACTTTGATTATATGATATCCATACGGAGTCCTGACTGGCATGGATACAGTTCCCGGTTTAAGAGTGTATGCTGCTTCTTCGAATGGAGTGATCATCTGAAATACAGAAAAATACCCGAGATTTCCACCGTTGATCAGTACTGACTTGTCATCCGAAGTGGCTTTGGCCACCTGTTCAAACGCTTCTCCCCCTAAAATTCGCTCCCTTATGTCAATTGCTTTTTTGAATGCTTTCAGGGTATCCTCAGGGGAGGCATCCGGAGTGCAACTAACAAGTATATGCGACGCATTCACTTCAGAAAGTGATCGCTGGTATGCTTTACGGAGGAGTTTTTCCTTAATGTCGGGATCGGTCAGGTAACTTTGAGCCAGCTGATTCCTGTAACCTTCAAGCTCTTCCCTGTATGCTTTTGTCGTATCATAGCCTTGTTCAATCGCATCCGCCACCTTTAGCTTAAAGGCGGTGAATTGTTCGAGATAGTCATTTAGATCTGTCTTATATGCCGGATCGAGGCTTTTATTGTACATTCTTATGAATTCGCCAACCTCCACCCCCCTGCCAGCAACAGACATCAGGATCTTTTCATCAGGCTTCTGTGCAAAGCTGAAAGAACAAGACAGGATAAACAGCACAAATGGCAGGATGGACCTAGTTTTCATGGTATTATAAAAGAGATCCGTTATTCGAAAGATTTTCTGCTATAGTTGGGAGACTCCCGGGTTATTGCCACGTCGTGGGGATGGCTTTCAATTATACCGGAGTGGGTGATTCGGACGAATTTGCTCTCTTTTTTAAGAACAGCAATGTTTCTGGCACCCAGATAACCCATTCCTGACCTGAGACCGCCTGTCATCTGATAAATGACTTCCGACAGATTACCCTTAAATGGGACCCTTGCTTCAATCCCCTCCGGCACAAGCTTCCGGATATCATCTTCCATATCCTGGAAATAGCGGTCTTTCGACCCCTGCTGCATTGCCTCGATTGACCCCATTCCCCTGTAAGCCTTGAATTTACGACCGTTATAGATTATTGTGTCACCTGGTGATTCCTCTACTCCGGCAAAAAGCGACCCTGCCATTATTGAATCAGCTCCCGATGCAATAGCCTTAATTATATCACCCGAATATCTTATTCCTCCGTCTGCAATCACAGGTATTCCTGAACCATCAATTGCTTTTGCAACATTATATATTGCAGAAAGCTGGGGTATCCCAACACCGGCGATCACCCTGGTGGTACAAATTGAACCCGGACCTATTCCGACTTT
>CAZCQC010000413.1:0-8858 GCA_964500155.1 uncultured Rikenellaceae bacterium
AACTCATTTTTTTGGTCAAAAACACCCCATTTTCGCTCAAATCCTGGCACCAAACTGGCACATAAAAAAGTGTGTGAGTGAGAGTGAGAGCGAGAAAAAAGAGCGCGGTTCTCGCTCTCGTGTTGAAAAAAGAAGAAAGTGTAAGTGTGAGTGTGAGTGCGAGTCTTGAGGAAAAAGAACGAGAGTGCTCGCTCTCGCTCTCGCTCTCGCTCTTTTTCATGTGGGCCCAGCTGGGATCAGGACCGACCGTTAAAAAATCACGCAGTGCGTGATTTTAGGGAGGGGCCAGATTGTAGAGGTGGCTCGATCCCAGCGTGAAATGGAAAAGGCAGCCAAAAGGCTGCCTGCGCGTGGGCCCAGCTGGGATCGAACCAGCGACCCCCTGATTATGAGTCAGGTGCTCTAACCATCTGAGCTATGGGCCCTGAAACGGATTGCAATATTAACATTTTGTTGTTAATAATCCAAAACCTTTTGTAAACGCCAACTTAAATTGAGCATCCCGATATCCAATTACGATAACTAATTTGACCCATAGGATATCATTTAAAACAGGTCTTGTCTTCCCTCTCTGGTTAAAAATGGTTTTACAAACATTGTAGAACTTTTGCCTCTTTCAAAAAATATTATAATCTATTTTGTAATTTCAAATCCTGAAGAATCAAGGTAAATGAAAACGCATTGTTGCATAAACCATATATCCACAACGGTTCTTATATTGATTTTAGTTTTCTCATGTAAAAATGAGAAGAGGGTGATAACCACCACAGTTTTTTCAACCCATCAGGTGGTGCTGGACGAAAAGAGAAAAATCGTTCCGTGGTACTCTTCCGCTGAAAATGCATATGATCACTTTCTTCGCCTTCGGTGGAATTTTATAAAGACAAGAGTTCCCAATTCTCCCGGACCGGATCCCAGATCAAGGTATCCTCAATACTACTTCTATTGTGCCTTCAGGGTCAGGAACGACTCGATACTTCCTGATACCTGGATGAATGATATTGGTGAAAAAATCCCTAACTGGTTTGAATCGGCACGACTTTATTACGCATACACAGGCGATCCTTCTGTAATGAATATTGTTCGCGATTTTATTGATTATACCCTGGACCACGGAACCAGTTCCCCGGAATATGCCTGGCCCAATTTCCCATATACCACCGCCAACGCAGGCGATACTCTGTTCCGCGGCTTTTCCGACCACCCTGTATTGGTTACTGACGAAATACAGGTTGACCATGCAGGAGAAATGGGATTCACATATTTCAGGATGTATCAGTTCACAGGGGAGGACAGATATCTTAAGGCTGCACTGAATGTTGCCGATGTTCTGGCAAAGAACGTAAAAACAGGAACAGCAACCGAATCTGTATGGCCGTACCGGGTTGTGATGTCCGATGGCAAAATTATCGCTAAGTATGGAGCCAACTGGACTGGCTGCTTTATGCTGCTTGACAATCTGATCAGGGCTGAAATCGGAAATGTTAACGAATATATTGCCGCCCGCGACAAAGCTCGTGATTTCATTATTCAATACCCTATGAAGACCGGATATTGGACCGACGGACATACCGATACAGATATTAACAGCAATACGTATAAGAGCAACCTGAGCGCCAGTAACGCAACCCTGTGCATACTCGATTATCCTGAACTGGATCCGGACTGGCAGACCGATATTCCGCTACTGATCAAATGGACTGAGGATAATTTTATATTCCGCAGCAGACCCGGAGAACCATCAACAATGTGGGGTGCAAATATTGTGGGGGAACAGGACACCTTCCTGGTTAAAATGGACTACCAGACAGCCCGGTATGCAGCCGCATGTGCACGTTGGTACGCAATTTCGGGTGATGAATCATATAAAGAAAAAGCTTATCGCTCCCTGAATTGGGTCACATATTGTAACGATTCAACCGGACTGGCTTTTGAAAGCCCGGTAAGCGACGGCATTGCAAGCTGGTGGTCTGATTGTTACGGGGAATGCCCAAGGATGTTTTATCAGGCTTTTGCAGGTGTGCCCGAATGGGCTCCTCCTCGCGAAGACCACATATTATATTCGGAAAGTATACTGAAGAACATTCAATATGCTGATAAACAGGTAATGTACACTGCTTCAGCCGGAAATGGCATTGAGTATCTCAGGCTCTCCTTCAAACCCGGCAGTGTAACAATTAACGGGAAGGAGATCGGATCAGACAATGTTCTGATACCCGGTTCATACCTTCTTAAGAAACTGGGTAATGGTGATTATGCCCTGACAATTAAACACAGTGAGCCATGCGATGTTCAAATTTCAGGACTCTGACAGGAAGTTGCCTGATTTTTATCCTGGTGGCAACATTTCCAATGAGGATTTTTGCCCAGTCTCAGGAAATCAAGCTTCAGATAGATGGAGCGACCCGATACCAGTCCATGGATGGCTTTGGTGTTAACATAAACACAGCATGGTGGAGCAATGGTGAATATACGGATGCCAAAGTAGTGCAACCGGCAATTGACCTGCTTGTTGATTCACTTGGAGCCTCCATTTTCAGGGCTGTAATTGAGGAAATTGACTGGGAAGCCGTCAATGATGATAATGATCCCGATAACTTCAATTGGACCTATTATAACACTGTTTTCTCAAACACCAGGTTCCAGGGCGTATGGAATACATTGCGCTATCTGAATTACAAAGGGATAACTGATGGCCTTGTTATCAGTTTTATGGGTGCACCGCCTGCATCACCGCCACTGACTGCGAAGGACCCGCAAAAAAGCTGGATGGGAGGCACTGATCATACAATTGCCGCAAATATGGAAGATGAACTGGTAGAGTCCATCGCAGCACTGTTATATTATATGAGGCACACGGCGGGTATTCAATTTACCCTGGTATCACCAATGAATGAAACAGATATAATGGCAATGACCAAAAGCATCGACCATCCGGATGGAATAGTGGAAGGGCCCAATATACCGGAAGCGGTCCAGTATGTGCGCATTATCAGGCAACTTGCCGAAAAACTCGATGCCATAGGAATGAGCGATATCAGATTCGTGGTTCCTGATTCTGGCGGAGACCGCCTATTTGGGGCATGCCTCGACGAAATTGTCAGAGACGAATATCTTATGGGAAAGTTGAAATGCTGGGGTGTGCATCAATATGGCAGCGATGCAGGAAATTACCGGAATAGAATCTTAAAATCTTCATATCCCACACGGCCATTCTGGGTAACAGAAACAGCAGGCATCAGCAATATGCTCGGCCAGCTCGATGATAATGCCAGCGCTTATATTTTCTGGGATGGATTTGACTGCGTTTACCAGCATGGCACGCGAAATGGCTATGGCAGTGTGCCACCCAACGACTGGGTCTTCTGGCTGCCTGGTGAAGAGGGTAAACCTTTAATCGAATATATTGAAGCGACAGCGAGTTGGAAGCCGCGCAAACAGTTTTTTGAACATGCCCAGATAATGAAGTTTGTAAAGCCCGGCGCCATACGAATTGGCATTACTGGTCAGGACAGCAGCCTGTCGGCTTATGCCTGGCTCAATCCTGACGGGAATCTTGTCATCCTGGGCAGGAATAATTCCGACAGGACAATGGCAGTAAAGGGAATACTTACCAGCCTTCAGGCCCAGAAAAAAATGAAATTGATCTTCACCAATTCCACAGCCAATTTAGTCGAGAGGAAAGAGATTACAGTATCGGAACCAGGCTTCACAGTTTCTATCCCTCCGGAATCTGTTTTTACATTGACGGGGACAGCTGATGAATCATCATTAACGAAAATAATTAAGCCGGAACCCTCAGACTGGTTTGCCGGGGATATTCATATTCACCGCAATTGCGGGGATATGACATCAATAATATCAGAGACAGAACTCACTGCTATGATGGCAACCAACGACCTGGCTGTTATTTCGGTTTTAGCCGATATGGGCAACGGAGAAGTAAAGGACAACAAGATTGATCTGCCTAAGGTAACTGGCTCAGATGCAGCTTTTTCAGAACCCGGCCGGATAGTTCACTGGGATGCCGAATGGCATTTTGATCCGGCAGGTGTCACATTTGAAAACAAAGCCCTGGGAGGGCACATTGTCCTCCTCGGCCTCAATGAGGCTCACCAGATATGGGATGAATCAACATATAAAATCCTTGAATGGGGAAAATCGCAGAATGCTGTAATGGGATTTTGTCATATGCAATACCTGAATGATACTATTCAGAATGATTTGACATGTTGTATACCTGTTGATTACCCGGTTGAAGCAGCTCTCGGAACAATTGATTTTCTTTCAGAGGATGTCTGGCTGAATGATGCTGCCATAAATGCCTGGTACAAGCTTCTAAACTGTGGCTTCAGATTGACCTGGACTGCAGGAACTGATTTCCCCTGCAACGAAAGCAGACCCTTCGGTTCATTACTTACTTATGTTCATGTAAAAAATAAACCAATGACCTACAGGAAATGGATTGAAGGTATAAAACAAGGGAGAACAGTTGTAGCAACAAACGGGCATGTTGAATTCCTTGATCTGAAAATAAACGGTGTAAATAGTCCGGGCGATGAAATAAAACTGAAAGGAAAGAAATCAGTTGAAATTGATGTCGACTGGACTTCAATCAAGACATTAACCGGACGAATCGAGATCATCTGCAATGGAAAGGTCATTGCAAAACTGGAGGGAACAGCCGGGCCGGGAGAACCGGTCAGTCTGAAAACCCGGTTTAAAATCGGTCAGAGCAGCTGGATCAGTGCCCGAAGGATGGATGAGACGGGGCACCAGTCGCAAACCTCTCCTGTATATATTTCTCTGAAAGATGCCCCGGTAAGAGCAAGTGCTGAAGATGCAAGGTATTTTGTGAAATGGATTGACAATATTCTGGCCAATATAGCTCCCGGAGGATCGTGGAATCAATATTTTTCATATGACCTGGACAGAGTCCGGAGGAGATACCAGACTGCACGTGATATTTATGAAAAAATTGCAATTGAAGCTTCAGAAAAACAATGACGCAAAAAGATCAGTAAGAGGACATGACTATGCTTTCCTGACTGTTGAGCCGGGTGCAGATTATTCTTTAAAAATTGCTTTTGACAATTAAAGAACCTTCATATTAACCGGATCCCATTTGATTATCTTCTTCTGGAAATAGCTGTCGTTGCAGGCCAATGTGGGTGCGGCAGCCCTGAACCCAAACTCTGGACCCTCAACCAGAGGCTTGTTGCTCCGGACACCATCGAAGAAGTTTGTAAAATGCTCCAGGTGCTCATCATATCCTTCGGGTGCTACATATTTGACACCGGGCTTCATTGGCCTCTTCTGCTCTTCGGCACTATATCTCTGGTTATACTGTTTCATCAGCTCATCCTGCATTGCCTTGGGATAAGTATCAAATGAATCCCATCCCCCAATTCCGGGGGCTTTCGACATTATGCTGTTAGTCAGGTTGAATCCGCTGTCGAGCATTTCCATTACTCCTTCGCTTCCGATGAACCGCGTCATCCCTTTGTCGCCCTGGCCGCTCACGAAATTAACCCTTAGCATTACCTGAAATTCAGGATGTTCCAGTGTCTCCGGATAGTGCATAATACCAACCATAACATCCGGAACATCCCTGCCGTCCTTCCAGTAACAGAGCTGGCCGGATGCAAAAATTGTCTCAGGTCCCTTTGAATCAGTCAGTAAATGTATGCCTGACAACAAGTGGACAAACAGGTCACCAGCAACACCTGTACCGAAATCACGGTAATTTCTCCACCAGAAGAATTTCTTCGGATCATATGGCATTTTGGCGATCCCTTCAATATAGCGGTCCCAGTCAACGGTCTGTGGCGATCCGTCTGTCGGCATCGTATATTCCCATGCACCCAGGGCATCCTGTCTGTCGAACGATGCCTCAACGCAATTCAGCTTGCCAATTGCCCCTGATTTATATAACTCCTTAGCTTTGCGGTAAACAATGCTGCTGACACGCTGACTCCCCACCTGCACAGGCTTTCCTGTTTTTTTCTGCGCAGCTATTACAGAGAGACCATCGCTTATCTTCTGAACTATGGGTTTCTCACAATATACAGCTTTGCCACTGTTCATGGCATCGATGGCAATCCTCGCGTGCCAGAGATCTGCCGTTGCAATTATTACCGCATCAATATCCTTCCTGTTGAGCAGTTCGCGATAATCCCGCGTGGTGTAGATGTTTTTGCCATACTTTTCCTTTGCCCGCGTCAGCCTGCCGTCGTAAAGGTCACAGGCAGCAACCAGTTCAATACCAGGTATTTTCAGGGCGGTGTCAGTATCGGCATTCCCCATGATTCCCATCCCTATAGTGGCAATCCTGATCTTGTCATTCTGACTGATCCGTGGTGAATACGGGATTGTAAGTGTTTTGGTTTCATCAATGGCCATTGTCTGCAGAGTGCCCGCCGCAAGCAAGATGGAAGAGCTTCCTATTTGCCTGATAAATTTTCTGCGCGAGGATTTTGATTTCATATTTGTGATATTTCTGGTTAAATATTGAAAAATATTCCCTTTAATGATGGTTTAAATATAATAAATAATTTTATCTAACCACGGTCCTGATAGCTATCGGGATCACGGAGTTATACGGAGTAAATCATGGAGTAAATTTATCCGGAAATTAAACAGTGTAACTCCGTATTAACTCTCTGCGACTCTGTGGTAAAAAACATATATTCAGATAATTGATATTGATTCAGGTAATATATTTGTTGTAATACATGTATTATTTGTTGTAATTCAATATAATATTACCAATCATTCCTTTTATGTCTTAACCCTAACCCTTCCCCTGTGATAAATGAACCCTTTCCCCAACCCTTCCCCTTAAGGCTAAGGGGAAGGGAGTAAATCAATGATATACTGGAAATTCACTCCTCCCCTTAATTTTAAGGGGAGGAGCTGGAGGTAGGGTTAAAACAATCAAGGGGAGGAGCCGGAGGTAGAGTTTAAAAAACAATGAGGATAAGAAAAAAAGAATGCAATTTCGCAATAATTCAGCCTATTCTCCTTTAGTTTATCTTTGCATGATAATATTTTCCCTTTCAGCATCAGGTTGCTTATGAAATTCAAAATGAATTATCATCTGTTTCTTCTTCTCATTATTGCATTTCTTCTCCCCGGATGCACCAAAGATGATTCTGTTGAGTTTGATCCTGAGAAAGAAGTATTCAACTTCATTGTAACCGATTCGCAGCGGGAATATATTAATGCAAGCCGGGGGGAACAGTATGAAATTATTGACCCGCTTCCTGAACTGGAGTTTGCAGGGGACATTTATTCAATCAACCGGTTCGAGATACGGGGTGACGGTACTCTCGATTTCACCCGCAAGGGATTTGGTGTTAACATGGACAGCAAAATAACCCTCCATAATCCCGGTGAGCCGACGGAAAGGAAGTATGAAGAATTTAAGTTGCTGGCACTGGTCTTTGATTATACCTATATTGAAAACAGTGTTGCTGCAGGCTTATTTAGAGAGGTCAGGTTATGGCCTGTTTATGACTTTTTCACTGAGGTAAGACTGAATGATCATACCCAGGGCTTATATCATTTTATCGAAGATCCTTTTGAATATTTCATCGAACAGGAGAATGCTTCATTCGTGGTGCGCCGCGGGTATGATCATGTTATAAAAGCTTGTTCAGCAAGCCCCGATAACCTGCTGAAACTGGATCAGTATATTGCCCGCTTTAAAAGGATCTACTCTGTTCTTCCATTGTATTCAGGCAGTCAGATCTATGATACACTTTCGTCCTATATAGATATGGAACAGTATTTTACCAAGCTGAGCATTGACATGCTTGTAAAAAATGGTGATTATACCGATGAAGTAATTTTCTATACAAAAATCAAAAACGGGAAGGAAGTTTTAGGGGTATTTCCATGGGATTATGATGACATTTTTTCTGATCAGCCGCATGAAATTGGAAGGGAGTGGGCTACGGGTACGGTTTTTGGACACAGGGCGTATAACAGCATGAACGATGTAATTGCTGATGTTGGTTCGAAATTACTCTATTCCATTGAGGAAGATCTTGACTATAAAATTGTCAAAGACAATTTTCTGTACCAGGAATATCTTAAGATACTGGAGAGCGTTATCGAAAAAATCGATCCGGCTGCCATTGACAGGATATTTGATTACACTAACGAGCATATCGGAGCGTTTTATGATAATGATTCTATAATTGAACAGTCGAAATATGATGTTGACGAAACAAATTATAGTCTTTTTGTAAGTAATCTTGCCGAGAAGAGGCAAATGCTCAAGGAGCGGAGAACCTGGATTTTGGAGGAACTTGGGAAGCAGAAAAACCGTTAAAAATGAAACTTGAAAATCTGATACTCTGTCTGATTATTATATTTCTGGTAACCGGCTGCAAAAAGAGGGATGAGAATATTATTACAGAACCTCCCGAGGGATGTATAAGCGTGTCGGAATTGGAAACAAGACAAGATTACTATTTACCCTTTGGGCTCATAAACGAAGGCTCCGAAATTAAGGCATCAATCCTTAACAATAAAACAATTGATCTTTCAGACGGAAACTTCATTGAGCTAACGGAAACCGGATTCTATGAGCTGATCCTGATTTATAGTGATCCGTATAAGGGAAATGACACTATCCTGTTCACAACCAAAACAGAGGAGAGGGAAGAATCCGAATGGGGGATCAGGAGCTGGGTGCCGGATCGGTTTGAACCGGTACTGATGGGTCAGGAGAATGTTGAAATAATTTACCCGAGGAGGTATGCCGACTCAATTAAATTACCGTTTATTTTTTATATAAAGGAATCAGGATCAATAAAAGAGATATACTGTGAGGGCAAATGCCTGACATC
>CAZCQC010000414.1:0-21007 GCA_964500155.1 uncultured Rikenellaceae bacterium
ATACAAACAACCTTTGTAGATTTTTCTCCCTTAAATACTCTGAAGACTTCAGGTGTGAGTGTTTCCACAAGTGAATAGAGTTCAAATTCATCAAGACGTCCTTTTTCAATTGCTAATTCTCTTGCCTTAGCTTTAAGTATCGCTGCCCTGGGATCAGAGATTGTATACACGGCATGACCGATCCCGTAGATCTTTCCGGATAAGTCATTTGCCTTTTTATTTAGGATCTTAAGCAGATGTGCTTTTACTTCCTCTTCATCCTTCCAGTTCTTTACATTAATTTTCATATCTTCCATCATTTCAAGGACCCTGACATTTGCCCCGCCATGCAGTGGTCCTTTTAAAGAGCCGATTGCAGAGGTTATTGATGAATAAATATCGGTTTCGGAAGAACTGGTTACTCTCATTGTAAAGGTGGAATTATTGCCGCCCCCATGTTCAGCATGAAGAACCAGAAGCAGGTCGAGCAGATCAGCCTCAAGTTTTGAGAACCCGTTACAATCTCCTTTAATCAGATAGAGGAAATTTTCAGCGGTACTCAAATTGGGTTGAGGGTGACGGATTGAAAGAGTCTTTCCCTTGTAGAGGTGTCTTAATGCCTGATATGAATAAGCGACAATTGTCGGAAATTTGGCAATAATGTTTAACGATTGTTTTATCATGTTATCAAGAGCGATACTATCCGGTTTTTCATCAAGAGTATATAATCCAAGCACAGATCTCGCCAGAATATTAAGCACATCTTTGCCCTTCATTGATAGTATCATGTCTTTCGTAAAATCATCAGGCAGAGCGCGCAGTGAAGCCAGATGTTCTGAGAACTCTTTAAGCTCCTCATCATTTGGCAGATGTCCTGTCAGCAGAAGATAAACAGTTTCATCAAATCCGTGTCTTTTGTCTTTCTGAAATCCGGCAACAATATCTTCAATTTCAATGCCCCTGTACAATAATCTCCCGGGAACAGCAACAATCTTATCGCCTTCCTTCTTATAACCAACCACATCTCCGACTTTTGTCAGTCCGACAAGAACACCGGAACCATCCGCATTGCGCAGTCCACGTTTTACATCGTATTTTTCAAATAATTCACTATCAATCTGGCACGATTCCCTGACAGATTGCTCCAGTTGTGAAAAAAAACTCTTGTCTTCCATTAGCATATATTTTATTGGTTGGTATTATATGTTTGAGATTATTGCATCAGCAAATTCTGAAGTTTTGAGAAGTTTTGCATTCTCTGTAAGCCTGTGAAAATCGTAGGTAACCATTTTACTCTGTATGGTCTTTTCGAGTCCGGTATATATATAATTTGCCGCTTCATCCCATCCCATATATTCAAACATCAATGCTCCTGAAAGAATTACAGAACCCGGATTTACCTTATCCTGACCGGCATATTTCGGCGCCGTACCGTGAGTGGCTTCAAAAATTGCATGGCCTGTCTCATAGTTTATATTTGCCCCTGGTGCAATTCCAATTCCTCCTACAATTGCTGCAAGCGCATCAGAAATATAGTCACCGTTAAGGTTCAGTGTTGCAATGACAGAGTATTCTGCAGGTCTGGTCAGTATCTGCTGGAGAAATGCATCAGCGATCATATCTTTAATAATGAGTTTCCCTTCCATTTCTGCTCTCTTCTGTGCTTCATTTGCCACAGCTTCTCCCTTTTCAGCCGCGATCTTTTTATACTGGTTCCATGTGAATACCTTTTCACCGAACTCCCTTTCAGCAAGAGCATACCCCCATTTCATAAATGCCCCTTCGGTATACTTCATAATGTTTCCCTTATGAACCAGGGTCACGGAAGGCAGATCCCTCTTAATGGCGAACATGATAGCCTGTCTTATAAGTCTTTCTGAACCTTCCCGGGAAACAGGCTTGATACCTATTGAAGAAGTTTCAGGAAACCTGATGGATTTTACTCCCATTTCCCCGATAAGGAATTTTTTGATTTTATCGGCATCAGGAGTGCCATTCATGAATTCAATACCGGCATATATATCTTCCGTATTTTCCCTGAAAATATGCATGTTAACATCTTCAGGTTTTTTAACCGGACTAGGAACACCACTGAAGTATTTTACAGGTCTGTAACAAGTATAAAGATCAAGTATCTGACGCAGAGCAACATTGAGCGATCGCATACCTTCACCAACAGGGGTTGTGAGAGGGCCCTTGATGCCAACGAGAAAATCCCTGAATGCATCAATGGTTTCGTCAGGAAGCCAGTTTCCTGTAAGATTAAAGGCCTTTTCACCTGCCAGAGCTTCTTTCCAGGCCACCTTCCTCTTGCCTTTATAGGCCTTCTCAACCGCATCATCAAAAACTCTTACTGAGGCTCTCCAGATATCCCTTCCGGTACCATCACCTTCGATGAAGACAATTAAAGGGACATCAGGTACTGTCAGTTTACCATTTACAATTCGTATCTTCTCAGCCATATTATATTGTTCTTCGTTCAATTTTGAACCTTTGTATCTTTGTGGTTAATCTTTCTGCTTCTGATCAGATTCAATGCGCTTCCTGCCTTAAACCATTCTATTTGTGCATCATTGTAGGAATGGTTTGCAAAGATCGTTTCATCTTCTCTGTTTGAATGGTGAATAATTATTCTGATCTTCTTTCCCTCCGAAAATTCATTAAGTCCTGTAATGTCAAATTTATCATTTTCTCTTATTCTGGCATAGTCCTCTTTATCCGAAAATGTAAGGGCAAGAAGACCCTGTTTTTTCAGGTTTGTCTCATGTATTCGTGCAAATGACTTTGCCAGAACGGCTTTAACATTCAGGTAACGTGGCTCCATTGCAGCATGCTCCCTTGATGAACCTTCTCCAAAATTTTCTTCCCCTATTACCATGGAACCAATTCCCGAGGATTTGTAAAATCTGGCAACCTGAGGGACAGGTTCATATTTGCCGGTAATCTGATTAAGGATATTATTTGTCTCATCGTTAAAACTGTTGACGGCACCTATCATATAATTATTCGAGATATTATCAAGGTGTCCCCGGTATTTAAGCCAGAATCCGGCCATAGAGATATGGTCGGTTGTACATTTGCCTTTAACCCTGATAAGCAGGGGCAGACCTGTAAAATCTTTGCCATCCCATTCAGGGAATGGTTGAAGCTGCTGAAGCCTTTCGGATGAAGGATCTATTTTTACAGTTAACGACCTTTTATCTTTTGAAAGTTTCTGAAATCCGTTTTCAATATTGACGAATCCATCAGGGGGAAGGTCAAATCCGGAGGGCTCAGCCAGTTTTACTTTTTCTCCGTTCCTGTTGGTAAGAAAATCTGTTACAGGATTAAATGTAAGATCGCCGGCTATGGCCAGTGCAGTTACTATTTCCGGTGATGCCACAAAAGCATGTGTATTTGGGTTCCCGTCATTCCTTTTTGCAAAATTCCTGTTGAATGAATGTATAACAGTATTTACTTCTTTTTTATCAGCATCCTCACGATCCCATTGTCCTATGCAGGGTCCGCAGGCATTTGCAAAAACAGTCCCTCCGATTTTCTCAAATGTTTCAAGAAATCCATCCCTTTCGGCTATTATCCGTATCTGTTCCGAACCGGGAGTAATGGTGAACTGAGATTTAACCACAAGGTTTTTCTTCAGTGCATCTGCTGCAATTGAGGCTGCTCTCGAGATGTCCTCATATGAGGAATTAGTGCATGATCCTATCAGGCCAACCTTAATTTTCAGAGGCCAACCGTTCAGGACTGCAACCTTCTTCATCTCCGATACAGGAGTAGCAATATCAGGTGTGAAGGGTCCATTTATGTATGGTTCCAGCTCCGTAAGGTTTATTTCTATAAGCTGGTCGAAGAATTTCCCGGGATCTGAATAGACCTCAGGATCGGCTGTAAGATGTTCCCTTATTCCCTGTGCAAGCTTTGATATTTCAGCCCGGCCTGTCGAATCGAGATAGCGCGACATAGCCATGTCATAACCGAAGACAGAACAGGTAGCGCCAACTTCAGCACCCATGTTACAGATAGTTGCTTTGCCAGTGCATGAAAGAAACTCTGCTCCCTCACCGAAGTATTCAATGATGCAGCCTGTACCGCCTTTAACCGTCAGCAGGCCCGAAACTTTAAGGATAATATCTTTTGCTGAGGTCCATCCGTTTAGTTTACCTGTAAGTTTAACCCCGATCATTTTTGGGAATTTAAGTTCCCATCCCATTCCCGACATTACATCAACGGCATCTGCACCACCTACACCAATAGCAATCATTCCAAGTCCACCCGCATTTACGGTGTGGGAATCAGTGCCGATCATCATGCCCCCGGGGAAGGCATAGTTTTCAAGTATTATCTGGTGGATAATACCTGCACCTGGTTTCCAGAAATCGATATCATATTTATCGCAAATTGAACTCAGGAAATCATATACCTCCTTGTTGATAACATTTGCACTCCTCAGATCATCCACCGATCCTGTTTTTGCCATAATGAGATGATCGCAATGTACTGAAACCGGGACTGACGATGTATCCTTACCGGCCATAATAAACTGGAGAAGTGCCATCTGAGCAGTAGCGTCCTGCATTGCAACCCTGTCGGGCGCAAAATCAACATAATCTATACCACTTTTATAAGATCTCAGTTCTTTCCTGTTGAATAAATGTGCATAGAGAACTTTCTCGCTGAATGTGAGCGGTTTCCTGAGATTTTTCCTGATCTCTTCTATGAGGTGAGGAAGCTTTTCGTAGTAAGACTTAATAAGTTCGGTATTGAGAATCATTTAAAGATGTATTTTCATTTGTTAACCGTAATGACCAGCTCCTTTTCAACAAGGTCTTTTTCAAACTGAACCTTATCGAAAGTAAACCTGTTTGAAAGGAATTCCATCAGTTTTAAAGTGTCCTCGAAGGCATTTCCGAGACAGGTCGATGCACCCGGGGATGGAGTAATATTGAATATTATATTTTCGCCCAGGATCTTAGCCTCCCCAAGTTCCAGTTTTTTTGTTTCATTGTTTATGATCTGTGGTCTTGTTCCCCCTACTTTTTTAGCGAATTTTATCTCTTCAAGCTTTACTTTCGGGACAATCTTCTTAATCTCTTTAAGAAATGATCTTTTCCCTATCCAGGGGAAATCATACACAACATTTTTTAGAAGGTAATTAAAAATTACCCTGTCGGAAGATATTTTGAGTATGCTTAAAACAGGCTTTATACTGAAGCCAAATGTTTTCCAGTATTCCCAGAAAGTTGAGTAGTTATATCTTTCAAGGAAGAAAATTGGTTTTGCCGTAGGACCGAACCGTGTAATATTTTCATTATGTACTTCAGGATCGCCATGAACGGCAGCAAAGGGTAGCTTTGGTATCTGCATTGTATAAACCTTGCCGTTCAGAACTTTAGGTCCGGTATAGAAACTGCCTGACATCGAAAGTATTGAATAGCTTTTACCGTATCCGAGCGATTTGGCAAACAGCAAACTATGGCTTCCGGCGGCAACAATAACTGCACCTGCTTCAAACTCACCTTTATCAGTTTTTACAATGAAATTATCGCCTTCACGGATTATCTTCCCGACCTTTGTTGACATATAAACAGATATGTCGGGGTTAAGAGCTTTGGCATTTTCTGCAAACGAATGGCATAGTTTCCTGAAATCAACCGTATAGCCATCCTCTGTTACCAGTGCAAGCAGTTCCTCTTCAGGATCACGTCCTTCGAGAATTCTCGGTTCTATTTTGCCTATCTCTTCCCTCCCGATCATCCTCAATTTAGGAAATAATTGACCAAAAGAAGGAAATCTGTCGCTTAAGGTTTTTACCTGATCCTTACCAACAGCAAGCACCATCTTCGGGACTTTCAAAAAGAGTCCTTCATCACCTTTAACGTCTTTTTCATGTTCAAGGTAATTCATAACCATATCGGCGTAACGTTTTACCTTCTTTGCCTTTTCAAGGGTATAATTGGTTTCTATATCACCGAAATGAAGAGTCTGGCTGTTCATCCTGGGAGATGAATTTACAAGTCCGAAGTCAGAATACTTTTCAATCAGGCCAATGTTTTTAACATTTGTGTATTTACAAAGCGTATATAGCAGTGCCGTACCACTTACTCCGCCTCCGATAATTATGACATTGTGCTTCATTTTCAGACAGGGTTATAAAAAGAACATTTGTAATAAAAGTAATGAGAAGCTATCCCCGAAAATATGTCACAAGAAAATCTTTTTTTTTGAAAAAAACCAAAAATGTTGTAAATATCAGGTATCGAATTATTTGACCTGTTATTCCGATAACACTGGTTTATATTCCTGATAAGAAACAAAAAAAAGCGGAATTTGTTTAACGAACGTAAACAATATAGTAAATAATTTTGTTGAAAGCAACGTTTACAGAAAAGCCCGGCAGACTGATACTTCCCGGGCTTAAAGGACTTGATTCCCCTATATACGTTAACTACTTATTGCCCACTGCCTGGTCGGTTCACCAATTCTGGAACAACGATTCCTGAAAACGCCAGGAATTAAGTGATACCTGTCATACCTTCCTTTACTTATCGGTTTACCCTCAAGGACGGCCATTATAATATTACCTGATTCGAAATCAATCTCATATTCATCCCGACCAAAATATTTTACGAAATATTTCGAAGGTTTTCCGATTTCGCTGTGAATGCACTTAAATGCGATTTCTTCCATAGGATTTTCAAAGTAGACTATTTTACCGGATCCAATTTTATTCAGAATTTTATCAGATCGGATCCCTTTAAGGATTCTGTCAATGGCTGCTATTATCATGTCTTATCCAGATTTAATTCAGTTACCGGGTTGTCCCCTTTTTTTCAGTATCGTTACTATCAACTGTAAAGGTCTGATTTATTGCCGGATAGAATATTACATAATTGTATATATTTATTACATAATTTACATATTCAGAATGAAATAGCTATTTATCGGACAATAGTATTTAATAAAAGGGGATTCTGTGAATGGACAGAACCTTCCAGACAATGAAATCTGCGGGTTTGCTTAGCTGAACTATCTGGGGTGTATGTTAAATTGTGTTGTCCTCAGCCTTGCTTTCTTTGTCTCTTAAAAGCCTGCGTGCAATTGCTTCATTTTCTTCTTTTGCTCTTATATCCCTGACAAGGGAATAGTCTTCTCTCCGCTTTGCAGCAGCTTTTAAATCTTTTTCTCTGGCAGCAGGGAAATGATCTTCTATTTCTAATACGTTTTTCATACTGCAAATATACCAATAAACAAGGCTCATATTACATAGATCTGATTTTGATCTGTTAAAACAATCAAATTGCAGATTCTGAACATAAAGACTGGTACCTGAAGTTTTTTCCATGATTTTAGTGAAAAGCGGAGATATGGGATTAATAAAAAACTGAAAAATGATGTAAATTTGATACCGTAAGCAGGTTATTCTGTTAATACAAAAATGTGAATTATGAAAACTTCAAAATCCAAGACGGTGAGCAAACCAAAAAAAGTGTCCGGGGTGAGCAAAACAGTAAAAGGCAAAAAAACATCCGGCAGAAAATCTGTTCCGGATGAAGAAGCGATCCGTAAAAAAGCTAACGAAATCTACATGGAGCGCATTGCCCTGGGGGAACAAGGTACTGCAGAGGATGACTGGCAGAAAGCGGAAGAAATTCTGAAGAAAAAGAAGTAACAATCCTGTCAGAGGTAATAGTACCTTCGCCGATGAATGATTTACCAGGCAGTGGATGGATGGCTTTTTTTCTCGCGTTTTCTGCCAGCCCATTTTGAAGGCTTTCTTCCATTATATCCGCCACTGTTTTCTGGTTTACCGTTCTTAGGCTGTGCAACTTCCACAGCCACCTTCTGGTTCATGAATTTTGTGTTATTCAAGACTTTGATAAGGTCGTCAGCATAGTCAGACTCCACTTCAAAAAATGAGAAGGACTTCAGCAGATCGATCTTCCCGATAGGTACCTTTCTCCCTTTTGTGTTGGTGTTGACAAGTTCAATAAGCTGCTCGGGATAAAAGCCATCAGATTTTCCAAGATTTATAAACAATCTTGTATAATTACCCTGGTAATCATGAGTGCTTTTCTTGTGTGACCTTTCAAATCTGCTTTCATTTTCTGTTACCGGATCAATCAGATCTTCCCCATGTCGGTAATCATCCAGGAACCTGTCAAATTCGAGTGAAACCACTCTTCTGATAAACTCTTCTCTGTCCATACCGGCAAGTTTCAGCTTTATGTCGGGTAAGAATTTTTCAATCTCCTGATGATCGGTTGAAACAGTTTCAAGCTTACTTATCCAGTTGAAAAGCTGCTTTCCGCAGATCTCGCTTCCTGTAGGAATTGGCATGGATTTGAATGATTTTTTTACAAGTCTTTCTATCTTCTGAAGATTTTGTTTCTCTCTCAGGTGAACAAGTGAAATAGAAATTCCTGTTTTTCCGGCTCTCCCGGTTCGGCCACATCTGTGAGTATAAATCTCGGCATCATCAGGAAGGCTGAAATTAATAACATGAGTAAGGTCATCCACATCCAGCCCTCGTGCCGCAACATCAGTAGCTACAAGCATATGCAGGTTCCTCAGCCTGAATTTCTGCATTACAGCATCGCGTTGTGCCTGCGACAGATCGCCGTGGAGTGCATCAGCATTGTAACCATCATTTATCAGTTTTGATGCTACCTCCTGGGTCTCCTTGCGGGTGCGGCAAAATACAATTGCATAAATATCCGGTTCAAAGTCAGCAATACGTTTCAACACCTTGTATTTATCCCTGGCATGCACCATATAATATGCGTGGCTTACATTTTCGGCAGATGAATTTTTTGTTCCGATAGTTATCTCAACAGGATTGTTCATATATTTCCTGGCAATCGAAGCTATTTCAGACGACATTGTAGCGGAGAATAAAAGAGTTCTTCTTCCTTCAGGGACCTCTTCCAATATCTCATTTATGCTGTCGAGAAATCCCATGTTCAGCATCTCGTCAGCCTCATCAAGGATTACAGTTCTAACATTTTTCAGCCTTGCTGCTCCCCGGCCGATAAGATCGATCAGCCTTCCGGGAGTGGCAACGATAATATGTGCACCTTTCTTCAATCCCCTTATCTGGTTGTCGATGCTTGCGCCTCCGTATACAGAAAGAATTCTTAAATTACCGGTATATTTGGAGTAATCAGAAAGGTCCCCTGTGATCTGAATGCAAAGCTCACGCGTGGGGCACAGAATAAGTGCCTGTGTGCTGTTTATTTCGGTATCGGTTGCCTGAACCAGGGGCAGACCGAAAGCTGCTGTCTTTCCTGTTCCTGTTTGTGCAAGGGCGATTATATCACTTTCATCCCCAAGCATATGCGGTATTACTTTTGATTGTACCGGCAGGGGCTGTTCAAATCCAAGTTCCTGAATTGCTTTCAGAATACCGGGAGTGAATCCCATTTCTTCAAAATTTATCATTAAAATGTTTTATGGTGTGGTTCCGGGAGCGAAGGATTTGTTATCCCGGCTGAAATGAACTCAAATACAGACTGGGCAAAATGTCTGACAACGCTTTATGGAAATCACTTTGTTATTCGGGGGGCAAATGTAATCAAATTATTTTGATTATATCATTCTTCCTTAAATAGTTTGACATTAAGGGATGATGGTCCTTTGGGTCCTTTACCTATTTCAAAAACAACTATATTATTTTCCTTTATGGATTCAAGAAGGTTATTTGCATGGACGAAAACACTCTGATTTGATACCAGGTCGCGTATAAAACCAAATCCTTTTGAGTCGTTGAAGAATGTAACAACACCCTTCCGTACAAAATCAGGTGCACTTTCAGGATTGTTCCTGGTTATTTTAAGTTCAATATTTTCTGCAACAACGACTGTTTTTTTATCAGGATCAGGGGGAGTAGAAGTGATCTTTCCAAATTCATCGACATAGGCAATCATGTCATCAAAACTGTTCTTTTTTCCATCGCTTTTTTTCTTTGCCCGTTTTTGCTCCTTTTCTTTCCTCTTTTTTTCATTCTTGCTTCTTACTTCTTTTTTACCGAATGTTTCCTGCGATCTTCCCATATGTTTAGTTTAGTCTGGCAAAGGTATACAAAATCACTGGAATATCATTCTTTTTCTTTTGTATAGCGGGTTAAACAATTTTAATCTATTTTTGATAATATATTCTGAGGATTTTACGCAACACTTATACAAACTTTAAAATTTAACCAATGAAAAAGAGTCTGATAATTTTTACCGCATTAATGGTTTCTGCTGCTGCTTTCGCACAGGGATTGGATTTCAGCGGATCGTGGAAACTGAACAGCGAAAAAAGCAAGCTGAATGCTGAATTCTCATTCGCTCCTAAAGAAGTTATAATTACACAGGCAGGGAATGATCTGACTGTTGAAAAACACTCAAGCTTCCAGGATCAGGATTTCGTGACAACCGATAAGCTTACACTTGATGGTAAAGAATGCATAAATTCGGGTTTTCAGGATACTCAGAAAAAATCAACCTGTGCATGGTCCGAGGATAAGTCCTCCCTGAAGATCATTTCCAAAATGTCAATCGGCGATGGCGATATGACAATCAATGAGGTTTATAAAATGGATGGAAGCAATATGATCATTGAATCTTCAGCTTCATCTTCTTATGGTGACCTGAATGAGACAATGGTGTACGATAAGAAATAAAAGGATTGTTGCTGGTTGCGAGTTGCTTGTTGCTGGTTGATCCTGGTAAATAACCAGGAACCGGGCCGAGCGATAAAGGGGCTGTCTCAAAAGTGTTTTAACCACCCCGTCCGCCAGCCGGCGGACACCCCTCCTTTGCAAAGGAGGGGAAAGTGAAGATTAACAATGCATTATCTTTCTCCTCCTCAGTGAGGAGGAGTACCCCGCCAGCTGGCGGAGGGAGGTGGTGGACTTTTGACACATCCCCTGGCGAAGAGGCCAGCAGACAGTGTAAGCTCAGCAATATTATCTATCCCAACAGCTGTTTCACCTTTGCCGAGATCTCCTTCCCGTCGGCTTTTCCGGCAAGCTCCTTTACGGCTGCTCCCATTACTTTACCGAGATCGGAAGGTGCTTTTGCACCGACACGGTCAATGATAGACCTGATGATTTTTGTAAGCTCCTCATCACTCATTTTTGCCGGCAGATATTTTTCAAGTACATCCGCTTCGGTAGTCTCCTTTTCATACAGTTCAGGTCTGTTATTCTGCTTGTAAATTTCTGCTGATTCCCTTCTCTGTTTTACAAGTTTCTGAATGATCCTGATCTCTTCTTCAGAAGTAAGTACGCTGTCGGATCCTTTTTCGGAGTGGGCGAGGAGAAATGCGGTCTTAGCTGCTCTTATTGCCTCGAGTGTTACTTTATCTTTGGCCTTCATCGCAATTATCAGATCGCCGGCAATTTTCTCTGTAAGTGACATGGTATATCAGTTTAAAGTTAACTATGATATTTAAAAGATTTGTAAAGATACATATAAAAGTTTCTGGTTGCTTGTTGTCGGGTGCTGGATGTATCAATGGACCTCTTGCCGCACACCACATGCCGCAAACCGCTCTTATTTTGAAAACTGAAGTTCCGTAAGTGTTTTGTAAAGGCCGGTCTCATTAGAAATTAGTTCGGCATGAGTGCCCTGTTCGACAATCCTGCCGCTTTCGAGTACGATAATCTTGTCAGCTTTGCGGACAGTTGCAAGCCGGTGAGCAATTACAACTGATGTACGTCCCTGCATGAGCTTTTCAAGAGCTTCCTGAACGAGCCTTTCCGATTCAGAATCGAGTGATGAGGTGGCTTCGTCGAGAATGAGTATTGTCGGGTTTTTAAGTACAGCTCTGGCTATTGCTATACGCTGACGCTGACCTCCTGAGAGCTGTACACCACGTTCGCCGACAACGGTTTCCAGTTTATCCGGAAATGAACGGATGAAATCCCATGCATTTGCCTGGATGGCGGCATCAATAATCTCCTGTTCACCCGCACCGGGTTTCCCATAGGCAATATTTTCCCTGACAGTGCCTCCAAACAGGAAAACGTCCTGCATTACAATTGCCATCTGCCTCCGTATTGATGAAATCGGGAAGCTACGACTATCGCGGCCGTCAAAAAGGATCATTCCGTTTGTTGGTTCATAGAACTTAAGCAGTAGAGATACCAGAGTTGATTTTCCCGCACCGCTTGGTCCGACAAGTGCTACCTCCTGGCCTGGCTCGATTCTGAAAGTGACATTTTTCAATACTTCGATTTCTTCGCGCGAAGGATATCTGAAATCCACATGATCAAAGGCAATTTGACCGTGAAGCAGACTGGAGGGATCAGGTATATAAATCTCATCAATCTTCTCAGTTGGCTCATCAAGAATCAGAAGGAGCTTTTCGGCAGCACCGATAGTCCTTTGCAGCCTTGTATATACACTTGCCATTCCGGCTATGTTTCCTGCAATGAAACCTGAATAAATAACGAATGAGAAAAGTTGTCCGGCCTCCATCTGACCCTTTGCAATAAGTATTGCACCACGCCAGATCACCAGTCCCATTGCAATGAAAAATCCAAGAACAATGAAAGAAAGAGCTGCCTGGTATTTCCCTCCCTTGATCCCTACTTTGGCTACTTCATTTGTTTTTTCGCGGTAACGATTTATCTCAAATAATTCATTTGTAAAGGCTTTCACGTTCTGAATCCCCTGGAGTGTCTCTTCCACTATTGTATTTGATTCAGCAACAAACGATTGAGCCTTCTTTGAATACCGCCTGACAGCCCGGCCTGCAAAAAAGGCTGAAAGTGCCATTGGAGGAACCACCGCAAGCATAAATAATGTCAGCTGGAAAGAGCTTATCATCATAAGGGTTATCGCACCGGTGATTATCAGGATCTGTGAGAGAAGATCGGCAAGGGTTTCAGTCAATGAGTGCTGCAGGATGGAAATATCGGCAGAGATCCTGCTGTTAAGCTCGCCCACCCTTCTTTCAGAAAAAAATGACATGGGCAGTTTGATGAGGTGACCATAAATGTGCTGCCTGATGGAAGCCAGTGTTTTCTCAGTCACCAGAACAAAAATCCTTGTGCGGAAGTAGGAAAACAGTGCCTGAACGACCACTATTGCCAGCAGTAATAAACCTGTGCGGCTGATCTCATTTATTATCCTGCCCTTGTTAGCCATATCCACCATGTTCCCAAGGTATTTCGGGAACATAAGGCTTGCTCCGCTCGATATCAGCAGGAAAGACATTCCAAGTGCAAATTTCCAGCGGTGAGGCTTTAAAAATCTGTATAATTTCAACAACTCCTTAAACCCGCTTCCTGTTTTTTTCTTCTCTTCATCCGGCATACTGACACAGTTTTATTCAAAACAAACAAATATCCTGATATTGATGATTGGTTGTTCCGATTCGCAGGTATTTTTTTAAAATGCTTTATTTAAAGGGTTATGAAGTAAATCCGAATTGGATTTTACACTCTGTGATACTCCGAATGACTCCGTGAAACACCGTGGTTTATGGTATTTTTGGAGAGCTTCCTTCCAACCAAAGTATTGTATTTTGTATTGAAATGCAGAATTGAATTTAAAAAAGCCAACTTTAATATGTCTCATAACAGAAAAAGTCTTTCCGTAATTATAGAAAGACTTTTCCCCCCTAATTTAATCTACCACTAACCCTCACCTAAAAAAACTTAAACCTGATTGAATATGTTATTAATAACCCTTAATTATGCAATAGATCTGCGATCCTCAAGACCTAAAGTCTCCTCAAATTCCTTTATGAACATCATATAAAATGGTAAATATTGTTCTTGTTCATAATAATTATGTATCTCGTCAATACTAACCGGAATGTCTTCAAAGTGTTTATCAGCTGGGACTTTCTTAATGTCAGATTTTGTAAAATCAATGCGTTCACCATTAATCCGGTTATAAAAATGCCAGCTTTTTCTTTTGTGTGTTTTCAAAATTTCACCACCAAAAATGTCATATATCAGTTGGGAGATCACTCCGCTCTGCTCAACGGAAGATTTAACCGGATTTAAGCCGGGATTATTTTCTGATCTCCGGGCCCGGTTCATAGCTGTCTGTATAATCCTTGTGTTAATCATGTTTTTTATCTTCCTGGTTTAAAAGATTCCTGTAACATAAATGATTTCTTCTACAGGTAATTTGAGTTTGCTATCAATGATAATTTTAATCAGAAAGGTAAATAATATGCTAGGAAAAGTGTTACAGAATTATAGTTAAATGTTACAAAATTTACAGATTGCAAATGTGTCAGAATCATTCTGCAGAAAAATCTTAGAATTAAGTCTTCCTTGCTACGTAATAATATTTTTCACACCGATCTTAATCAACAGAAATTATTATATTTGAATGACTTAATAACGGTTTTGTTAATGCCTGGAAGTTCTATAATTCGTAAAGCCTCCTCATGAAATTTGAACACCGCAAGCAAAAAGTTGTTCCAATGCATCAATTCCTGGTAAGGATGGGGCGCTACGGATTAGTTTCCGTTATACTGATTTTCTTTTCGGTAGGATTAGGAACTATTGGTTATCATCATTTCGGACAATTAAAATGGGTGGATAGTTTCCAAATGGCATCCATGATTCTGACAGGAATGGGACCGGTAGCAGAAATGGAAACAAATGGAGCAAAATTGTTCTCTTCTTTTTTTGCCTTGTACAGCGGAGTGGCCTTTTTAAGCATTACAGCGGTATTCTTTGCTCCCATCGTTCACAGATTGCTGCACATTTTACATGTTGAAAGCTATGAAGAGAAACCTGACAAATGAACAATAACAAACGGATTAACTGTCCCGTTTGCCCTGGCAACCGACCAGAGTGGTATTGTTAATACATAATTATTTTCCCTCCGCTTTTGGCTTCAGTGATTCAGCCCATTTGCAGATTAATTCGATTTGTTCTTTTGTGGGAATTAACTCAGGATTTGATTTCCTTGCTGATTTTGGAGGCATATTTTCTTCAGTCATTTCCGAACAGATCGCCAAAGCCTTTTTCGTTTTTTCAGCAGCAGTATATTCATCCCATTTTGATAAATCCAGCTTTGCAAGAGCTAATAATCTGCCGTTACTGCCATGACAATTTGAGCACGAGACCTGGAATATTTTATTAATCTTCTCGGGTATCACAGATGGCTTCTCTTTAACTATCTGGCAAGAGATGTTCTGTACGGAAGCCAACATAAATATTACAGCCATTTGCCATAACAGACTTTTGTAGCGAAAAATATTTTTCATGGAGATCTCTTATTTTAATAAAGTAAAAATAACATATTGCGCGCTTGAAATATTAATATATTAACTTAGTGATTCTTAGCGTCTTTGTGCCTTTGTGGCATTTTCTTCTGCCACTAAGGCACCAAGGCGCCAAGTTTCGCAAAAAAACACATATTACTGTTTATCAGGCTATTATTATCAATTTGAGAGTCCCAATGTACAAAGTTAGTTTTCTTAAATTGTTAACCGCCTAAAACGTTAAAGAAAAGTAATTAAAAGGTATTTTCCCCGATTGGAGGTAATAAAGTAAACCGTTCTTTGAGATCAGTTTAAGGTACCTGAATGGAATTGCTTAAATATAATCGAATATCTTTTCTATTATTTCCAGACCGACGCTCTTTCCTGTTCCTTCATACTCCAGAATGTTGTATTTATTGAATAATTGAATGTGTACCTCCGAATCGATGCTCTCTTTTATTCTTCTGGACATTTCTCCGGATACAGGAGCCCGGAGTTCTCCGAACAAGTTCTGGATAACCCTTATTTTCAAAATGTTTTCGCTGCTTCTGACACTGATCTCTATTATGTCCTTATTACGGGCAATCTCCGAAACGGTTGATTTGTTATAAGTGCTGAACAGATAGAACTTCTTATTGAGATAGAGGAAAGTAATGAATCCGATAAAGTACTTTCCCATCCATGGTATTTTAGCAACAGAGAATGAAAAGGAAGTGTCGTGCTCTTTAAAATTATTGCTCTGTATCCATATCCAGGCTTCCGGAAATGAGACCCCCCAATCCTTTTCTATATATCCTTTCCCTCCGTCGAAATCAATTACATTCCTGTTAACTGAAATCCTTCCCAGGAGATCGTGATTCACCGACACAATGCCATGATTGCATTCCATGAACGGAATAAAGGAATACCAACCCATTATACCGGGGGAGAAAATACTTTTAGGGTACTTCACAATATTTTTGAAGTTAATCTGTCCGGTAACTTGTATGTTTTCCCCCCGGATGTCAAGGGATATTTCGTTTCCGGTAAAAACGGACGGACCAATCTTTAGAAGCAGGTTCCTTTTATCCCAGCTGAACTCATCAAGCGGGTATCTTATGTAATCAGTGCTGCGGGCAAATCCATTCATGATCTGAATGAATGCATGAGAATCATTTTCAGCTAATGAAACTCCGGGAATAAATGAAAATGTATAAGACTGATCCTGTGTTACCTGTTTAAAATACCAGCCTTCAAAATAGTGTTTCTTTCTAAGGTTACCCTGGAATAATTCGGGATTAAACAGTCGATGGAACATTCAAATAAACAGGTAAGTGAAAATTTCTGAGGATTGGATTACTTTTTAAATGCAGAAATATTAACCACCGATAAAAGACATTTCTTGTCATCTCCGACAACTACACCTTCCATATAAACAGAACATAAAGGCTTGCTGTCGTAACCAAGCATTATTTCGCAGGACTCCTTACTATTACTTTTGAAAACTTTGCTGAAAAATTTGTTAAACAACGGTTGCGAACTTTCAGAGATAAATAGCTTGAAGTTGCTGTTTACCAGGCTAAATCGCTTATCACCAAGCATTTCGGCACCTGTGAAGTTCAGCTCGCTGATACTACCGTCTTGTTCAAGTGTAAAATAGCCCAGGGGGGCAAAATCGTATAACATGGTGTATTTTTTAAGAGCAGTCTCCGCCGTTTCATTTGCCTCGCGCAGCTCTTCATTCTGCATTTCCAGTTCTATCTGGTGCACCTGCAGTTCATGAAGAAGCTTTTTTACATCAGCTTCAACACCGATCCTGGCTGTCATCTTCTTCTCTTTTAGTTTTTCTTCAGCTTTCAGACGTAAAATCTGGGCATCGGTGAGGTTCTTTTTTTCTGTACTCATGGTATAGCTATCTTTTTAGTGATAAAATAATTCCGGTCGCCATTTTTAGATTGTTTTGCAGCAAGCTAACAGAGCATTCAACATCGGATATTCTGTTACCTGCTGCTTTCACCTGCATACTTAATTTACCCCCATGCAATTCTTTCAGCATTTTAATCAGTTCTTTTCCACACTTTTTTTGTGCAGGTTCAGGAACAAACATCTGAATATAATTGTGGTTTACAGCATCTTCACGGCTTCTGCCAAAAACCTTTTCTGCTTCACGATTAAATTCCAATATAGTAAAGTCTGCTGATAATTCAATTATTGCATCTGAGGATGAATTAATAAGCAATCGGTTTATCTGAACAGTTTCGTGTAATTTAATTTCTGCATGTTTGAGATCGGTAATGTTTATGAAAGTTATTACGAGGCCTTCTATCCTGTCGTCCAGGGTGCGGTAGGGCATAATCCGGATAAAAAACCATCGTCCGTCCCCGGTAGGAATCTGCTTTTGTATAAATATAAGTGTCCTCAGGACTTCAACAGCATCAGCAGCCAATTCGGGGTAAATAAGGTCGGAAACCTGGTCAGTAAAAGGTCGTCCGATGTCGCTTTTTATAAACTTAAAAATCTTGGTTGCCTGGTTGGTATAGCGACGGATTTTCAATTCTTTATCAAGGAACAATGTGGCAATATCCGTGCTGTTGAGAAGGTTCTTCATATCATTGTTGACCCTGGAGAATTCATCTACTTTCGACTGCAATTCCGCGTTCACAGTCTGAAGTTCTTCATTCAGGCTCTGCATTTCTTCTTTTGAAGTCGTAAGCTCTTCATTTGTAGATTGCAGTTCTTCATTTGTAGATTGTAATTCCTCATTTGTTGATTTCAACTCTTCCTGTGAAGTCTGCATTTCTTCGAGAGTGCTCTGCATCTCTTCCCGGGTATGCTGTAACTCTTTCTCCAGTTCTGATAACCTTTTCCCGGTTATTCCCTTTTTCCCTTTTTTGTCTGGCAGTCTTATACTATCGGTTTCGGGAACGTCAGAAAAAATTATCAATACAGTGCCAAATAAAGACTCAGGTTTGTCAATCCATTTAATATTGACATTAATGGTATGTGAATCACCGTTTGTCCCGACTCTGATATCATGTAAAACAATAGTTTCCTTTTTCATAATTGCTTTTCTGAAAGCAACTGGAAACTCTTCCCGAAGACCCTCACGCAACATTGCGAATATATTCAGGTTTGCTTTTCCAACCGCCGGCTCCAGATATTTTCCGGTACGTCCGCTAATGTAGATGATATCACCGTTTTCGTTTACCAGAACACCGGCGGGTGAAAAATGCTTAAGGAGCAACTGGTCAGCCAGTGCCTGAATATTAAAAACTAATTTTGAAGGTGCCGGAATTTCAATATTTACCGGGTTAGATCTGGAAAATGATGACGGGAAATCAAATAATTCCGGTACCATGTCAGTAACGGAACGTTTGTAAATTTTAAGCTTGGAGTCGACAGCTGAAAAAAGATGATTTTGAGTTCCAAGTGTTTCAGAACTGCCCAGAATCAGAATGCCTTCATTATTAATGCTATAGTAAAACATGCCAAGCAATTTTCTTTGCAGTACCGGGTCCATGTATATCAGCAGATTGCGGCACGAAAGGAAATCGATCTTTGTAAAAGGCGGATGCATTATTATGTTATGGTGCGCAAACACAATCATTTCTCTGATTTCAGTAATGACACGATAGCCATCATCAGTTGCTGAAAAAAATCGATTCAGGCGGCCGGGTGAAACGTCGGTGGCAATATTTGATGGAAAAATGCCTTTTCTGGCTATTTCAACAGCATCATTATCAAGATCGGTAGCAAATATCTGTAATGAAAGCCTGGAAGAAGGATCCATTTTTTCAATCGCTTCTTTAAATACAATTGCTAATGAATAAGCCTCTTCTCCGGTTGAACATCCTGGTACCCACGCACGCAATAGTGAACCTTCAGGCAGATTTCTGACATAATCCGGAATAACTTTTGTTTTCAGTTTTTCCCATATAGCTGGATCACGAAAAAAATTGGTCACACCAATCATCAGCTCCTTGAAAAGGATATTGGCTTCCTTTGGGTTTTCCTGTAAAAAGTGGACATACGATGAGATCTTATCAATTTTGTGGACACTCATGCGTCGTTCGATACGGCGATAGATTGTATTTTTCTTATAAAAAGAAAAGTCATTACCTGTATGGGTTCGCAACAGAATTATAATTTTCTCAAGAGAGCTTTGGTCTTTAATCTCTGTATCCAAACCTGACCTGACAATTGGAATATGGCTGAGGAACTGGACCAATTTCACAGGTAACTGGCTGGCCGGAGCAACAATATCGGCAAGCACTGAATCGATTGCATTACGGGGCATGCTGTTGTATTTGGCATCGGCAGGTTCCTGAACCACCACTACTCCGTTTTTTTCTTTTATTGCCCGGATTCCTATACTGCCATCGGAGCCCATACCTGAAAGGATAACACCGATGCTTCGTTCATTCCGGTCATCTGCAAGGGAACGGAGGAAAAAATCAACGGGAAGACGTAGCCCTCTTGATTCCATTGGTTCAAACAGATGAAGAACCCCCTTTAATATAGACATGCTCTTATTAGGGGGAATTACATAAACGCATTCTGGTTTTACTGTCATCCGGTCTTTTACCTGGAAGACCTGCATTCCGGTAATTCGCTGAAGTAATTCAGGGAGCATCCCTTTATGAGTAGGGTCGAGATGCTGAATAATTATATATGCCATTCCACTGTTTTCCGGCACATTACTGATAAATTGCTCCAATGCTTCAAGACCGCCTGCAGATGCTCCGATTCCGACTATCGGAAACACACTGGTATCTGCAATGGCAGACTTTTTCTTAATTAATGCTATGTGTTTTGGATTACTGGTTTTCATTTTTAGTAATAGTAAATACAAGCAGGTTATCCATATAACGGAATCAAGTCATATACAATCACATATAAGTACAAAATAAATAGAAAATTATCGGATTTAAAGCATTCAGTGAGATGTTTTTATTTCGCGCAGGTCATAATATTTCACCAGAGACATGAAACCTTCACTTATTTACGGCCATTATAATATTTAAGTGCCTCAGGCATGAATTGTTTCAGCTTTCTTAACCTTGTCTCGTCGGAGGGATGTGTGCTAAGAAATTCCGGTGGTTTTCCTCCTCCGGCATCTGACATACGTTGCCAGAAAGGAATTGCTTCCCGCGGATCATAACCCGCCATCGCTGAAAATATCAATCCGTACTGATCAGCTTCGGTTTCCTGTTGTCGCGACCATGGAAGCATTGCTCCCAGCTGGCTTCCAATACCATATGTCGCCATAAAAAGGTCCTGTGTCTCCTGAGGCTTCTGGGCCAGGGCAATCTCAAGTGCCATGCCGCCCATTTGCTGGACCAATGCCTGGCTCATTCTTTCGTTGCCGTGTTTTGCAATGGAATGGGCAATTTCATGTCCTATTACAATTGCCAGTGCCGTTTCGTTCCTTGTTACAGGCAATAATCCTGTGTACACAACCACCTTTCCGCCAGGCATGCACCAGGCATTTATGACTTTATCATCATCAATAGTATTGAATTCCCATGAATATCCTTCCAGTACAGATTTTTTTTCCTCAGTGTTATAGAACTTTGTAATCGCATTGGCAATTCTTGCTCCAACACGATCAACCAGTGCCGCATCTCTGCTTGAACCGGAGTTTAAAACCTTGTTCTCTTTTAAAAATGTATTGTACTGGCTAACAGCCATTAACCGTAGGTCTGATTCTTTTACCAGACTCAATTGTTTGCGGCCTGTTACCAGATTTAATGCACATCCTGCCAGAAGGCAGGCACAAATTAATGTTACCAGTATAGTTTTCATGCGTCCCTGAGATTTTATTTATATT
>CAZCQC010000415.1:0-3178 GCA_964500155.1 uncultured Rikenellaceae bacterium
CATATTGGAGGGAAAAGGAATTGTTGAATAAAGTGACTGGAGTTTGGAGTGACTGGAGTACTTAGAGTTTTTTCAACTTTAGCTCACTCCAGGCCCTTTAGGCACTTTAGGCACTTCATAATAGAAAGTAGAAAGTAGAAATTAAACTTATTTAATATGAACAATAAATACATAAATAAAGTGGTGGATCTCACAAACCCGGCAAAGAATACTATTTATAATATGACGCATGAGGAGGCTGTTGAAGCTGTCAGATCGGGGAAGGTGCAAGCTGTAAGGAAAATAGATGGCCAGTTTTCGCTTGTTTCTGTTGATGGCAGAACGATAAGGATGGCAAGATCAATCGGCCGTCCTATCAGGTATTTTATTGCAAAACGGCCGGGCGGACCGGAGCTTGTTGTTGCGGAAAGGATTGACACTATCTTTGATTACCTTAGAAAAGAGGGCCTCGATCATCAGTTCCATCCTTCGTATACAAGAATGGTTCCGGCACACTATATAACAAAAATAGAACTCCTTGGCTGTCCCGATCCCGATCCTGTCTATGAAAGATTCTTTAATCCTGAAAGGAACAAATACTCTTCATCAGAAATTTCTGAAACAGGGGAGCTTTATATAAGAACCTTATCTGAAGAAATAAAGAAATGGTTGCAGCTCAGGGCCAAAACCGGACCAGTTGGTATTACTTTTTCTGCAGGAGTTGACAGCGGGGCTCTTTTCCTGCTGGTATACAAAGCTATAATGGATCTTGGCGAGAATCCATCGCGGCTTAAGGCATTTACTCTTAGCATTGACGGAGGAGGTGAAGATCTGGCACAGGCAAAAAAGTTCCTCGATGATCTTGATCTGGGATTTTTCCTTGAAGTAATTGAAGCAGATTATTCATCTCTCGACTGGAAGAAAACCGTAAGGATAGTCGAGGATTACAAACCTCTTGATATTCAGTCAGCTACAATGAACCTGGCGCTTTTACAAGGCATCAGATCACGCTATCCTGATTGGAAATACATGATTGACGGCGATGGAGGCAACGAAAATCTGAAGGACTATCCTATAGAAGAGAATCCGGAACTGACAATCCGGAGTGTACTTAACAACCTGATGCTTTACCATGAAGGATGGGGAGTCGATTCAATAAAACACTCACTTACTTACTCAGGTGGCTTAAGCAGGGGATTTATGAGGACTTATACCACTGGCGAAAGCCTTGGTTTTGAATCTTTCAGCCCTTATACTTTGCCAAATGTGATTGAAGTTTCAGAAGGTATCCCCTTTATTGATATTACAGACTGGGATCATAAAAAACTTTATGATCTTAAGGGACAGATAGTTTCCGATGGAGTTAAAGCAGTTACAGGCATGACCATGCCGATATTCTCCAAAAGACGTTTTCAACATGGTGCAGCATCGGCTAATGTCTTCAGCAATCATTTCCCTGAAAAGGAAACAGCTTACCGGAAAGAGTTTCTTTCAAGCTATGAATGATCTTATTCACCTTGAGGTAACCGATAAATGGATTGTTTCCTGCCGTGGTGATAAAAACATAATCGATCCGCAGAGACCCTATGCATGGAATATAGAAAAAGAAAGGACTTCTTCGGGAACTGTTGAAGATGTTGCAACCATTTTTCTGACAAACAGGGAATGTCCTTTTCATTGCCTGATGTGCGATCTTTGGAAGAACACAACTGACAGGTCGGTTCCTGAGGGAGCTATCCCTGCCCAGATTGAATTGGCACTTAATAATATGCCTTCAACCAAGAATCTTAAGCTTTACAACAGTGGCAGTTTCTTTGATAAGAAAGCGATCCCTGAAAAAGATTACGAGAAAATTGCTTCACTTATTAGCAGTTACGAAACAGTTATTGTTGAAAGTCATCCCGCCTTTATAAATGAAGATTGCCTGAGGTTCAGGGATATGATAAAATCCGACCTACAGATAGCCATCGGACTGGAGACTGTTAATACTGAAATACTGAAGAAGCTAAATAAAAGGATGGTGCTCGGGGATTTTGTCACATCGGTAAATTTCCTTCTGGAGCACGATATATTCACAAGGGCATTTATTCTAGTTCGGCCACCTTTCGTTTCGGAGTCTGAAGGTATATTCTGGGCCGAACGTTCTCTCGATTTTGCTTTTAATGCAGGGGTGGAATGCTGTGTATTAATTCCTGTAAGGGCTGGAAACGGGGCGATGGATCAGTTGCTGGAAAGAGGCATCTTTTCCATGCCTGATATCGGTTCTCTGGAAATGGTATTGGAATACGGAATAGAACAGCAGGCAGGACGCGTATTTGCTGATGTCTGGGACTTGAAGCTTTTCTCAAAGTGTGACAGGTGCCTCGACAGACGAATCAAACGGCTTATTGAAATGAATCTGGAACAGAAGTACATCAGATCGATAAAGTGTACATGTTACACTTTATAAAGAACGTTTCCATTCTTTAAGACCTACAAACGACATTACAAGATAAACCATGTACAGGATTGCTGTTGGATAAAGTTCTCTTGCTGAAAACAGGACTACTGAGACGGAATTAACGACTATCCATAAAAACCAGTGCTCATAGATCTTTCTTGCAAGCATCCATGTGGCAATTATCGACAGGGAGGTAATAAATGAATCCCATTCGGGTACGGGAGAATCAGTAAAACGTGCCAAAATAAACCACATCAGAAAGTATAACAGTACAAAAAAACATGAAAGAATCAGGCCTGTTTTGAGTTTAAGCCTAGCCACACTTAATCTCTCAGTTTCTTTGTTCCTTTGTCTCTTCGTCTCTTCGTCTCTTTGTCTCTTCGTCTCTTCATTACCCACCCCCAGCCCCTCCATGGAGGGGAGCCTGGAAGCTTCTGCAGCCCTGTGCCCTGTGCCCTGTGCCCTATGCCCTTCGCCTTTGAACCACCAGTACCACCCAACAAAGCTTATTACCAGGTAATACACCTGGAGGCTCATATCAGCGTAGAACTTGCTTGTAAAAAAAACGATAATGTAAACAGCAGATGTTACTATCCCCACCGGCCAGAGCCATATATTCTGCCTGATTTCGAGAAAAACGTAGATTATGCCGGTTATGGCACCAAATATTTCAATCCAGTTATTTGATAACCAATCAGATATTGTCATTCTGTCAGAATTTCAATCTAACTTTAAGAATAAAATTGGTCCCGGCCTGGG
>CAZCQC010000416.1:0-4887 GCA_964500155.1 uncultured Rikenellaceae bacterium
AACCTTGGATATGTTGATGGTAACGGAAAGCTATACCTTGATGACGGGAATCTGCCAGGCGGTGTATACACTGAGTTTTTTAACTGCTCCGGCAACGGAACTGTTGAATATGGGGGTTCAGGATCATATACAATTGTTGGAAGCCAGCTAAACAGTTTACCCAATCTCTTTTTTACAGGAACAGGCCTAAGGGTATTACCTGTTACGGATCTGATCATTTGTAAAAGACTGGTTATAGACGGACCTGCTCTCGATAACAGTGTTAATAACAGGAAGATTACATTGCTCGGAACTATTGAAAGGTATAATTCAGGGAGTTTTAATAGCGGCGCCGGTTCATCACCTTCATCAACAGTTATTTTTGGAGGAACGACTCTTCAGACTGTAGGAGGTCCAACCGGTGATTTTTCAGGAACTAATAAATTCAATAATCTCGAGATAAGTAATCCCGCAGGGCTTAATATTGGTACTAACGGATTGATTGAAGTAAACAATCAGTTATTGCTGACAAACGGAATTATCGGAACCAGCTCTGCCAATCGTCTTGTTCTGTTAAGCACTTCTGTATCATCTGTTTATCCCACCGGGGGATCATCCATATCTTTTGTAGACGGACCTCTTACCAAAAATCAGGTCAATGGAGAATCATTTTTATATCCTATTGGCAAGGGAAGTGTTAAAAGCCATAATTTTACCCTTACCTCGACCAGCGGATCTACTTTACCCTGGACTGTATTGTATTCCCGGCCCAACCCAACCGCTACTTCTTTAAATCCTCCCCTTCAGGTATGCAATACCCTTGAATACTGGAGTGTCTCTTCAACAACCGGTGTAACCGGAAAAGTTAAAATCGGATGGGATCCTTTAAGTGATCTCACCCCATTGATGACTTTGAACGGGATTACAGATATGAGAGTTGCAGCATACAATTCAGGCTTCTGGGAAGAGCTGGCATCGGTTACATCCGGTGACGATTACAACGGTGATGTGGAAACTTTAAATAATATTTCAGTTTCAACAACTCCCGGAGATTTTACAACCGCCAGTGTCAGCGGGACTCTGGCAAGAGCTTCATTTTCCCCGGCAGGTCCGGTTTGTGGTGATGCCGGTATTCCTGTCAGCTTTGTGTCGTTCAATCCAATAAATCTGAATTATATACTCAGTTATTCAATTAATAATGTTGCCCAGACAGACATAATTGTAACTTCACTTCCATATACAATGCCGACTCCTGTTTCAGGTACTTATCGTCTTACCGGATTCAGGTTCAATAACGGTGCCGGAAATGGAGTTGTGGATGTCACTCCCATAATCGTTTATGCTGCTCCCGTAACATCAAATGCAGGTTCAGATCAGTCACTGTGTGGTGTCTCCTCGACAATTCTGGCAGGTAATAGTCCGTCTCCAAATTCAGGATTATGGACAATTGTCAGTGGTGCCGGGGGTTCATTTGTGAACAGTGTTCAGTATAATACAGTTTTTAATGGTATACTCGGAACTACCTACACCTTACGCTGGACAATAAGCAACGGACCCTGCTTCTCATCAGACGAAGTCATCATTTCATTCCCGGTGGTAGCCTCAACACCCGATGATTTCACCTCTGCTCCGCCACAGGCATGTCAGGGAATCGGTGGGTATGTCTATACAGTACCTTTTGTTTCAGGTGTAAATTATAACTGGTCATATAGCGGAACTGGACATACTATAAACGGGACAGGTAATTCGGTAACAATCGATTTTGCTTCAAATGCAACCAGCGGAACTTTAAGTGTTACTGCAACTAATGACTGTGGTACAAGCGCTCCAAGGACAACCTCCATTTCGGTGCCATCTGCCGGATTCAGTTATTCGGGTACTCCATATTGCCAGAACGCAGCAAATCCTGGTCCCACTTTAGATATTGGCAGCCAGGCCGGAACTTTTTCTTCCACTGCAGGACTGGTATTTGTAAGTGCCCTGACCGGACAAATTAATCTCCCGGCCAGCTCTTCAGGCAATTATGTAGTAACAAATACAGTGGATGTTGCGGGATGCGGTACATTAACAGCTACAAGCCCGGTTACGGTTTCAGCATTGACCTGGACGGGATCTTCGGGAACTAACTGGAATGATGCCGGGAATTGGTCGTGCGGATATGTGCCATATGCGACAACTCATGTTCTGATACCTGCTGTAACTAATAAACCTCTCCTTACAAGCGGTTCTTCGGGAACTGTTAATAATTTAACAATTGATGCGGGCTCATCCCTGACGATTACAGGAAACACAATTCAGGTCTCAGGAAGCATAATAAATAACGGGTCATTCAATGCCTCCGACGCGACAATCGGGTTTAATAGTTCAATTGCCCAGACTATCCCTGCAAACACGTTTGCCGGCAATACAATTAAGAACCTTACAATTAACAATTCCTCAGGAGTAACTCTGCAAGGACCACTGAATATTACCAATATTGTAAATATACAAAGTGGGACACTGGCATCAGGCGGAAATTTAACTCTGGTCTCATCAGCATCAGCGACAGCCTTGATAGATGGTTCCGGAGCCGGTAATGTTACCGGAAACGTTACGATGCAGCGTTACCTTCCCTCTGCATTCGGATATAAATATATAAGTTCTCCATTCCAGGCCGCTACTGTCAATGAACTAAGTGATGATATCGACCTTGGTGCTTCTTTCCCAACACTTTTCAGCTATAATGAAGGCAGTTCGACATCAGGCTGGGTGGATTACATAACTACTACCGATCCGCTTAGCAGGCTGCTTGGATATGCTGCAAACTTTGGATCATCAGGAGTCCCGTTTAATGCCGATATTACAGGTAGCGTAAATAATGGCCCCCTCTCAATAACCTTATACAACAATAATAACCCATATACGCTTGGTTTTAACCTTGTTGGTAATCCCTACCCTTCACCTGTCGACTGGGATGCAGCTTCCGGATGGACCAAGACAAATATTGATAATGCACTTTATTACTTCAGGGCCAGTACAACCGACGAATATGGCGGAACTTACAGTACCTATATAAACGGAATCTCAAGCGATGGTCTTGCAACAGCCATAATTCCTTCCATGCAGGGATTTTTTATACATGTTTCCGACGGTTCATATCCGGTGACAGGTACATTAGGGCTAAATAACAGTGTGAGGGTTACTGATCTTACGCATCCTTTTGTGAAATCGGAAGGAAAGAGCCCATTACCCCTGATCCGTTTAGGAGCAACTTTTGCTGATGATCCTGCTTCCACAGATCCTATGGTAATCTATTTTGATGAAAAGGCACTAGCAGGGTTCGACACTTACCTTGATGCAAGAAAGCTGATGAATACTGATTACAATGTACCTAATCTATACGCTTTTGATACTGACGGAACAAAATTATCCATTGATGCAATGCCTGAAACCCTCGATTCACTTTGCAGCATTCCTCTTGGCCTGAAGGCTAATATAGATGGTAATATTGTTTTCAGGATTATCGATATAGAGGAGGATCATCCCTGGGATAGAATTTATTTAACTGACCTTGTGTCAGGTACTGAAAATGACCTTCTTAATAATAAAGAATATCGGGTCAGCCTGGAAGCAGGTGAATATAAGAACCGGTTCCTACTTAACCTTATGAGAAAAGGAACCGAACCTCCGGATACAAGTTCAAACAATGATCCGTTTACCGTTTACAACTCGCGTGGAATTGTTAAAGCTTATGTAAACACTGACAAAATTGGTTCAGGATTGCTGTCAATTTATAATCTTACAGGTCAGGTTTTAATTAATAAAAGAATTTCCGCTCCGGGTAATTATGAGTTCGATCACGGTTTCAAAAATGGCATCTATATTGTCAGCTTTGTGACGAAAACATACCAGAATTCAAGAAAGATATTTATACAGAACAGATGACATCTGCCAATAGAAACGACTGCTGGTTCCGGATTATTTTTATAATACCGGTTGTTTTGTTGTATTCAGTATCTATAAACCTCAAGGCACAGGAACCGCCGCCGCGTCCGATCCGTATAGATGTAACCGCTCAGGGTCTGAGCTTCGGTGCATTTTATCACGGTGCCGGGGGAGGTACTGTGATAATAACCCCTGCCGGCTCCCGATCTGCAACCGGTGATGTTGTTCTTCTTAGTCTTGGAATTCCCTTTTCAGCCGCATTATTTCAGGTACATGCACACCGTGGAACAGTGATTGCAATCCTTAATGGTCCCGATGCTTTACTTACAGGGGTGCCGTCAGGAACAATGTCCCTTCATATAGGTGCTTCCAATCCGTCGTCACCGTTTGTCTCAAATGTTAATTTTAATATCGCTATACCACTCTATATCGGAGGGACTCTTACAGTAGGCAATTCTGCTGCCAATCCGCCTGGCAGCTACACAGGAACATTCGACATAACTCTTGTCAGGGAATAAGAAGGTTCATTAAATTAAGTAAAAGAACAACATGACGGTTATAAAAGCATACTCCAAAATTTATTATTCAGGATGTATGCGTTTCATTATGAACCGTTATACAGGGCTTTTTTTAATCCTTATGATCTTTACCGGTATGGGCAGACTCTTTTCACAGGATCTCCCGGAATATGATGAAATTTCTGTTTTCCTCGAGATTCCCGGCATAGGCGGAGGAGATATTAACGCCCTTATCAAGGATGAGGAATTGTATCTTCCGGTTACTGACCTGTTTGATTTTCTTAAGATAAGAAACGTCCCTTCAACCGGCCTGGAGACAATCTCGGGATTTTTTGTAAATCCTGAAGCAACATACATTATCGACAGGACAAAGAATCAGATTGTTTACCAGGGTAACACAATCAAACTTGAAGAAAGCGACCTGATAAGGACAGAAACCAGTCTTTACCTTAACTCATCCTATTAC
>CAZCQC010000417.1:0-6097 GCA_964500155.1 uncultured Rikenellaceae bacterium
TCAACTTTTACCCCCTTTCAATTTCCCCCAAGGGGGAAATGTAAAAACAACTCCTTCCCCCGCCAGCTGGCGGGGAAGGTTGGGAAGGGGGTTTTAAAAAAGACAATAGTTCCTCAATATTCATCTTCTTCTGTTCCCCCGATGCCATTATCTTAAGAGTAATCAGATTATTCTTAATTTCCTCTTCCCCTGCAATAATGATATAAGGTATCTTTCTTGAATCAGCATACGACATCTGCTTCTTCAGCCTGACAGTATCAGGATAAATCTCTGAACTGATTTTAAGTCCTGATAACTGATCCCGGATCCTCAATGCAAAATTTATTTCTTCGTTCCCGAAGTTAAGTATCAAAACCTGTGTTGATTGTCTCTCCTCTTCACTGAACAGGTTCAGCTGGCTCATAACATCATATATCCTGTCGGCGCCAAAAGAGACTCCGACTCCCGAGACTCCTTCCATTCCAAATACACCGGTAAGGTTGTCATAACGGCCTCCCCCGCAGATGCTTCCAATGCTTGCATCCTTTGACTTGACCTCAATTATTGCTCCTGTGTAGTAATTCAGTCCGCGTGCAAGGGTAAGATCGAGCTCAGTTTCAGCAGAAAGTGCTTTATTGCCGATGTAAGAAAACAGTGTACGGAGTTCTTCAATCCCCTTTTTGCCAACCGCTGATCCGGAAAGTACCTTTTCAAGTCCAGCAAGCTTTTCGGGTGTAGTGCCTTTCAGTTGTATTATCGGCTGAAGCTTGCTGACAGCTTCTGCCGCTATCCCCTTGTTCCTGAGCTCTTCGTTAACTGCCTCAATACCAACCTTTTCAAGTTTATCAATAGCTACAGTTATATCAGTAATTCTTGCGGATTCGTTTATTATCTCTGCGATTCCCGACAAAATCTTCCTGTTATTGATCTTAATGAGGATTGCTATTTTCAGCCGGGCGAAAATGTCATCAATTATCCTGACAAGTTCATACTCATTAAGTAATGAATCACTGCCGATAACATCAACATCGCACTGAAAGAATTCACGGTACCTGCCTTTCTGGGGACGGTCGGCCCGCCACACAGGCTGGATCTGATATCTTTTAAACGGGAAAATAATTTCATCACGATGCTGGACAACATATCTGGCGAAGGGTACTGTCAGGTCATATCTCAATCCCCGTTCGCAAATTAACGATGATAATTTAACAGGCTCCCTGTCAAGCAGATCCTTATCATTCACCGCTGAAAGAAAATCTCCTGAATTAAGGATCCTGAACAAAAGTTTGTCACCTTCTTCACCGTATTTTCCGAGCAGGGTTGACAGGTTTTCCATGGCCGGAGTCTCAATCGGCTGATAACCGTAAAACCTGAAAACTCTTTTGATCGTATCAAAGATGAGATCCCTTTTCATCATCTCTTCAGGTGAAAAATCGCGGGTTCCTTTCGGTATTGAAGGCTTCATTTCCTTAATAAAAGATAAAAGATAAAAGATAAAAGACAAAAGTAGGAATAAAAAAGGAAAAGTCTTGCAGGTCGTGCCAGTCTTGCAGGTCGTGCAGGTCTTCCCGATTTAAGGACTTGCATGACTTGCATGACATGCACGACTTGCATGACAAATTTTAATACTTCTCCGGCACGAAATTCTGCTCCGTTATAGGCGGTCTTACATATGCCACATCATGTTTTAATGGAGGAAGCTTTATAGCTTTTACCGTAAGATCCTTAAATGGTATAAGTGTGAGAAAATGATCGATGCAGTTAAGCCGTGCCCTTCTTTTATCATCAGCCGGGACGACAAACCATGGAGATTGCCTGGTATCGGTATATGAAAACATCTTGTCCTTGGCCATCGAATACTCAACCCATTTATCACGCGATTCAATATCCATCGGGCTTATCTTCCACCGCTTGGTGGGATCCTTGATCCTGTCCTGGAACCTGTTTTCCTGCTCTTTATCGCTTATTGAGAACCAGTATTTTATAAGTATGATACCCGATCGAATGAGCATTCGTTCAAACTCGGGACATGATCGTAGAAATTCTTCATATTCTTCATTGGTACAGTAACCCATAACTTTTTCGACACCAGCCCTGTTGTACCAGCTCCGGTCGAAAAGTGTTATCTCTCCACCAGAAGGGAGTTCTGATACATAACGCTGAAAATACCACTGAGATTTTTCCTTTTCGGTCGGAATACCAAGAGCTACGATCCTGCAAATCCTTGGATTGAGGCAGCCTGCAATTGTTTTGATCACACCACCTTTGCCTGCTGCATCGCGACCCTCAAAAATTACAACAACACGCAGCTTATTGGCCTTTACCCATTCCTGGAGCTTTACCAGCTCAATTTCGAGCTTTAAAAGCTTTTTAAAATAATCATTGTTACCCAGCTTTTCCTGCTTCTCAGCCTTAATATCGTGGTAAAGATTCTTTTTTTCAAAAACCTCCACTTTGGTTTTTTTATCCTTGTTGTTTTTTTTCATAGCAGGAATCTTTAAGTCAGGGTATGGTTGCTGGTTGCTGGTTGCTGGTTGCTGGTTACTGGTCACTGGTTACAGGTTGCTGGTTTCTGGTTGCTGGTTAATATCACTCTTGATAACTAGCAACTAGCAACTAGTAACTAGCAACAAGTAAAACAATTCAGATTAGAAATATACAAATTTCTATTCTGACCATGAAATTTCAGGCATGAAAATGTTACTGGATGAACGGGATTGTAACCGGGTATTTGAATTCCTCTCCTTTAGAAGCTTTTACGCTTGCTATAATAATGCAGATCACTTTCAGAAAAGCCAGGAAGATAATAATGGGAATACCTACTATAATTAAACATAAAGGAACCGCAAGTATTATATATAACAAAACAGATAACTGAAAATTAAGCGCCTGCTTACCATTCTGATCGACCCATTGCGACTCATCCTTTCTTGACAGCCAGCAGATCAGCGGACCTATAATTCCACCAAAGGGGAAGAAAAATCCTGCAAAAGCCGAAAGGTGGCATAACATCGCCCAGTTCCTTTCCGATTCTGATAATTCTCTGATCTCTCTCATGACATTCCGGTTTTTTATTAAAAGACGTCTGGCTTTTTAATTTGCTGCATTTTCAGAATTTTGCAAGACGCTTAAGATCGGCTGGTAATAGGCCATCAGGATTAGCTTTATCAATGGCATGCTGATTATAATAATACATATTGGAATCGTCAGTTCCAATAAGCATTTTAAAGCAGTGCCCGGCCTTCCCCTCTCCCACAGGCCCGACTTTATGTAAAATCAGTGTATTTTTCGCTTTTTCCTGAATTGCTTTCACTATTACCTCTTCAGGAACAATTTCAAAATCGTACCTGTAGATGGCTTTAATCTTATCTAAAGTACTTACCGCCGGAGAAAGATCCTCCTGTTTTACCAGGATTTTCTTTGTCATTACTTCCGGAATGTTTTTATTATAGTATCTCAGATATCGTCTTCCCGTCAGGGTCGGATCCTCTGATATCATCTGTGCATGTTTCTGCATAAATGCCAGTATTGCACCAAGCTTATATCCGTATTCCATATCATCCTCTCCGGCAAATGAAAGAGGAACAGCGCATATTTCCGGCATCTTTCCGAGCTCATAAATATCCTTACCCTGGAGCAGATTAATAAAATTGAACACAGACTTCGACTTGTCATTCTCATAGTTGGTTTCGGTCAGGATAATAAATGAATAAGATGGATCGGATCTCCTGGTACCGAAATCGGACGTTTTAACAAATTCGAAAGGCGTTATCGTCCAGTATTCTTTCATCGCCTGCCTTATGTATGTATTAAATACCGTGTTGCCTTCCTCCAGCACAACACATGTTTTTGAAGCAATGAATTGTCTGATTTCGCCGGCTGTCGGAAAAGGAGACTGACCCGACAGAATACAGGATGAAGCGATCAGCAAAAATGCAATAAGTATTTTCCTCATTTATAGCCCTTGATTTGACGGAAGTAATAGTGGATTTTTTTCGTTGTACTTACGAATATAAACAAACATCAGGTCCTTTCTCTTCTTGCCGGGCAGACGCATAAATTCCTCGTATAATTCACTGTCCTTCATAAGAAGAAGTTCTGTATTATCAAGATCATATTCCAGAATTTTTCCGCTTTCAAAATCTATTATGTATTGCCTTAGTTCGTTTCGTCCGGTATTATTCCGATAGGGAGAATAATATGAACCATACGGGGAGTAATAATTACCATAGGAGTAAGGTGAATAATAAGAATAAGGTGAATAGTATGGAGAATAGTAAGAACTATATGGGTCATAATAACCGTAAGGTGAGTTGTAATAACGATTGTCATATGAGGTGATATCGGCAACAAAATGACAAATACTTCCTATAAAAGTTATCCGGTTAAAATTTCCCTGAACCTGAATATTCAGGATCCCGTTCCTTGCATAACCCCATATTGAACTCCTTTCTATCTCCTGCCGGATACCCATGCTGTCGTAAAAATAGATCTTTTCTCCCGACATAAGGTTCTTAAAGAAATCCTTATCATTATAGTCCGTCGATGTAAGAATCTTTGATTTTGGTATCGGGGTGTTGGATCGGACCTGATCGAAATTGAGGTAGATGCCATCGTTGAACCTGAAGTCAGGTGTATATTTTACCATTCCTCCCTCTTCCTGTGCATATAACTTTGCAAAGGCTTCGCCGGAACCAATTACCGCAATCATCAGTAAAACCCTGAATAACTTCTTCATAATGGTTGATGCTTTTTATCTCCGGTTCAAAAATTGTACCACAGTAACAAATTTAAGCTTTTCCTTTGAAGGTTGATTATTTAAGGGTATGTATATTTATCATCTATTTTAGTTAAATTTACAGAACTGCAATTAATCAGTTCATATAAAGATGGAATCAGATGACTACGTTTCCGTGAATACCGAGAATAAGTATTCTGATGAGAGTTTCAACAAAAAGAGGAGATCAATAGAAACATATTCGATTATCTCCTTAATATGCCTTATTCTGGCGGTGATACTCATATCATTTGACCTGCGGCTGATTGCAGGATTCCTGGTCATATCAGGTGCTGCAATATTTGTACTGATAATAAGGAAAGCAAATGATCTGATCAGAACTGTCAAGGAATCTTTCAGGGATGCCTCTTCCTCAAATGAAAAAAAAGACGATGTCATAACAGAATTTTCGCACAGGATCAGGGAGCCCCTTAACAATCTTGTTATTATAGCTGATCTTCTTATGGCTACAGGACTCCAGAAAAAACAAAAAGAACTTATAGAGACTTTTGTAGCTTCCACCAATAATATGGTCACCACTGTTAATGAATTAACAATGGAGTCCGCCGGCAATCTTAGCTTTGAAGTAAGGAAACAGATCAGGTACAATATTCTTTCAACCATACAAAATACGATTGAGCTTTACAGTCTGAAAGAAAAGGCAAACATCGATTTTATTTTCAATAAGAAAGACTACAACGATTTTGAATGTCAGGGCGATCCGATAACTCTGAAGCAGATATTCCTTGACGTCTTCAATACAATTGAATCTCAGAACTCGGGCCAGCCAACAAAGGTCACAATCAACCTCAGGAAGGAGAGAGAATCGGATCGTGAAAGATATATAGGTATGCGTATCCAGACTGACAGGAACACTATTTTTATTGATCAGGAAGGTAACACAGAGCATCTTGCTTCAAAGCTTATAGCTGCAGGCAATGGTAAATTCAGCCAGGAACAGGGCAATAACTTTACCGTTCTCAACATAAGTATGCCTTTCGCATACCCGGTCACCGAAGTTAAACTCACTTCTACCGGTGAAACGGTGACGCCCGCCTCAATGGAAAAGGTTCACAAGGAGCTGAAGGATATCAATATCCTTCTTGTTGAGGATAATCTTATCAATCAGAAGATCACTCTTCTGACTCTTAAGCCTCTTGTGAACAGTATTGATACTGCCTCTAACGGGAAAGAAGCAATCGAAAAACTGAATATAACAAGTTACGATATTATTCTAATGGATATCGTTATGCCCATAATGAACGGTATTATTGCGGCCGAAAAGATCCGTGAACTTGAAGCGGGCTCAGACACCCATGTTCCGATAATTGCAATTACTGC
>CAZCQC010000418.1:0-6648 GCA_964500155.1 uncultured Rikenellaceae bacterium
TTGCATGGCCACCAGAGGCTGGCACCGTCGCCCTGGCACGAGGAGGCAACAAAAGGAAGATTATTCTTATCCTTCTTCCAGGTAATTCCACCTTCCCATGGAGGTCTGTTCGATATTCTGGGTTTTCCCCCATAATTCAAAACTAAAGAATAAACTAGTCCGGGTTTTTGCATTTCCATCAACCGGATCCAGTACACATTACCCTCCCTTTTGAAGCTTAGTGATTTCCCGTTTTGCTCCGCTTTTAAGATCTCCAATGGCGGTTGTAGGTCGATTTGCATGATGTCTGAGCTGGTTATAACCCTGTATGTCACAGTATTGGTACCATAAATAGTACTGTCGGATGGTTTTACAGCAATATCAAGATGATAGTAGGTCAGATCCCACCATGCTCTTTCAGGAGTAATCGAACCACGTAGTGTATCCTGACGGGTAAATTTAGTTTGATTAGGGGCAAGGTACTGAGCGCAAACAGGTGATACCCTGATCATAATTGCGAGGAGAGTTACTAGACTGGTGTATGTTCTTTTCATATAGGGTTTCAAGATTAGATAAAAATGAAATGTAAAAGTAAAAAGATAAACCTTATCTGATACTAATGACTTCAAAGAACTAAGGAAACTTTAAGATAACTAAATCCGTTAAACTAACTAAGATTAGTATTATTTTTATTCCCCTGATGAGAAAAAAATTGCCAATACTAATTATCTCACTTTGCTGCTCGGGCTTATTCTTGTCGGGACAGTCCATAAATCATTGGGAGACTGTAGTTTTCAACACCGATAACTGGAAATACAGGCCAGGCAATTCAGAACCAGACCCAAATTGGAGATCATTGTCTTATGATGATGGTTCGTGGTCGGAGGGTCCGGGCGGTTTCGGATTTGGAGATGATGATGATAATACTGTAATTCTTCAAAGTCCGTCGGTCTGTTTAAGAAGAAAATTAAATATTTCCGATACAAGTGTGATAGTATCAGCTATCATAAGTCTTGATTACGATGATGCATTCATAGCATATCTGAATGATGTGGAAATAGCGCGAAATGGTATCAAGGGAACTCATCCTCCATACAATCAGTTCGGAGCTGATCATGAAGCAACAATGTACCGGGGAGGTTTACCCGAATCATTTCTCGTAAATAAGAAACATCTGAAAGAATGCTTATTACCGGGAGAGAACATCCTTGCCCTGGAGGTTCACAATTCTTCTGCCTCATCATCTGATTTATCTTCAAATGCATGGTTTTCACTGGGAATACTTGATAATTCTCATTCATATTTCCAGGTCCCCGACTGGTTCATACCTATCCAGGAATTTGCATCTTCAAACCTGCCGGTTGTTGTTATTAAAACCAGCCCGGATGAAACCATTGTGAATGAACCGAAAATCACTGCTGAGATGAGGATCATTAATAATGGGACAGGACTGATCAATCATGTAACTGACAGTGGCAACATTTACTCGGGAAAGGTGGGAATTGAGATAAGGGGTCGCTACTCGGCATCGCTTCCCCAAAAACCTTATGGCTTTGAGACCCGTGATGATGCAGGAAGCAATTTCAATGTTCCGATACTGGGAATGCCGGAAGAAAATGACTGGATACTCACCGCCAATTATAATGATAAGGCATTCCTGAGAAATTACCTTGCTTTCGAACTCTTCAGGAAGATGGGACATTATGCTCCAAGAACAGTATATTGCGAGGTTATCCTTAATGAGCAGTACCAGGGAATTTATCTTCTTGGTGAAAAGATAAAACAGGATAAAAACCGGGTAGATATTGCAAAGCTTAATCGTGACGACAACTCAGGAAATAATCTTACAGGAGGTTACATCTTTGTCAATGATTATTTCACTGAATCCGACAGCTGGCTAAGTAAATACTCACCTTTAAACAAGCCCGGTGGTGATGTGCATTTTGTTTATTACGATCCTGAGCCTGATGAACTGACAACTCAACAAAAAGCTTATTTAAAGAAATTCGTCGATTCATTCGAAAGGGTGTTGTACAATCCTGGTTTTAAGGACCGGACCAGCGGATATAGGGCATATCTCGATGTAAATTCTTTTGCCGATTATTTCATTTTAGGGGAATTATCAAGAAATGTTGACGCTTATAAAAAGAGCAGATTCTATTTTAAGGATAAAGACAGCAATGGCGGACTAATACATTCAGGGCCGCCATGGGATTATGACTGGGCCTGGAAAGATATAACTGAGGATTGTATTCATTTTAACCAGACCGATGGTTCAGGATGGGCTTACAGGGTTAATGACTGCGTCGATTGGCCAATACCGCCATCGTGGGAAATAAGGCTCCTTCAGGATGATGAATTTGCCAATAAAATCAATACAAGGTATTTCAAACTGCGTAAAACCATTCTTGGCGAAACATACCTTTACAATGTGATCGATTCTGTTGCCTCACTTCTTAATGAGGCACAGGAAAGGCATTACCGGAAATGGCCGATACTGGGTATTAATGTAGGCACCGGAGAATATGGTGAGCAACCCGGAACATTCGCCGGTGAGATTGAAAAGTTCAAGGGCTGGATTGCCAGGCGCCTTGCATGGCTTGACGACAATATGGTCGGTGACTCTGTTATAATCGATGAGGAAAATCCTGCGATATTAAGGGTTTTTCCGAATCCTGCTGAAAACACACTTCATGTCGAATCAGACGAAATAATAAGCAGAATAGCAATCTTCAGCCTTACTGGAAATCAGATTCTTGATAAAACTGACTGCGGGGATTACATAACTTCTGTCAATGTCGCTCAGCTCAAGCCCGGGTTATTCATAGTCAGGATATTTTTCAATTCGGGAGAGATTGTTAGTCAGAGGTTTGTAAAGAAATGATCTGATTATTAGCTTTTTAACCACAGAGATACAGAGAGTTAACACTGAGTTGCACTGTTTGTTCTCAGATAAGTTTACTCCGTGATTTACTCAGTGAAACTCAGGGTAACTCCGTGGTTATAATCTTTTTGGTTTATACCTGCTTTAACCTCCTCATTTAATTTTTCATTATTCATTCGAATTACCTATTTTAGAAAAAAAATCAAATCCTAATTTATATATCATGAAAAGAGCTGTAACTGCCTCAATTTTTGTCTCAATTTTTCTGATCTGGACAGCAGAAATCTCTCTTGCCCAGAATTCCCCAAGATCACGTGAATCATTCAACCAGGGCTGGAAATTCATTAAATACTTTAATGCCTCAACCGATGCGGCAACTAACGATAAGGAACCAGCCGGACTTCAGCTGCCTTCAGCAAATGACAACAGCTGGCGAACCCTCGATCTGCCTCATGACTGGGCCATTGAAGGTCCTTTCAGCGATACGCTTGAAAATAATACAGGTCTTTTGCCCTGGAAGGGTATTGGCTGGTACAGAAGGCACTTTGCCTTGAAAGAGTCTGAAAAAGATAAAAGGATTTATGTTGATTTTGATGGTGCAATGGCTTATTCGGAAGTCTGGGTAAACGGTAAATATGTTGGTGGTTGGCCATATGGCTACACCTCATTCAGACTTGACCTCACACCATATGTTTTTTTCGGGCAAGATAACCTTATAGCAGTCCGGCTTGATACAAAGAATTGGGATTCCCGGTGGTATCCGGGTGCAGGATTATACAGGAATGTATGGCTAGTGAAAACTTCACAGCTTCATGTTTCGTACAACGGAGTTTTTTGCACAACACCTGAAATTAAGCCGGAGAAGGCTATTCTGAGTGTAAAGGCAGAAGTAGAAAGTCATATTGAACAGCCCGTCAACGTTTCAATCAAAGCATCAGTTTACAAACTTAATGAAAAAGGAGAGGCATCAGTTAAACCAGTTGCTGAGTTCACAAGCCCGGTTGCAACAATGACTTCAGAGGGTGAGCACATTTTCAGGCTCGATATTCCTGTTAATAATCCTGCTCTCTGGAATCTGGATGATCCTGAACTTTACCGGGTTGCAGTTACAGTATTGCAGGGCACAGCAATATCTGACATCTTTGAAACCAATTTCGGATTCAGAACCCTGAATTTCACAGCCCGAAACGGGTTCTTCCTGAATGGGAAAAAAGTCCCTGTTCAGGGAGTATGTAATCACCACGACCTTGGCGCACTTGGGGCAGCTTTCAATGTCAGGGCAGCAGAGCGCCAGCTTGAGATACTCAGAGAGATGGGTTGCAATGCTATCAGGACAAGCCACAACCCTCCGGCTCCGGAACTTCTTGATCTGTGCGACAGAATGGGGTTTCTTGTTGAGGATGAAGCATTCGATACATGGAAAACTCCTAAAAAGAGGCTCGATTACAATAAGCTTTTTTATGCCTGGCATGAGGAGGACCTGAGAGCTATGGTCCGCCGCGACCGGAATCACCCCTCCGTTTTTATCTGGAGCACCGGTAATGAAGTAAATGATCAGAATAATCCTGCACTCTCTGAGAGCCTTAGGGCGATAATTAAATCGGAGGACATTACAAGGCCCGTAACAGTAGGATGTAACTGGGATGAATCGGGGACTAACGGTTTCCAGAAAACAGTCGATGTGTTTGGAATTAACTATCGACTATACAGATACGATGCTTTCTTTACTTTGAAAGATAATGATAACTTGCCTTTTCACTCAAGCGAATCATCCTCAACAATAAGCTCAAGAGGAGAGTACTTTTTCCCTGTGGTACAGGGCGATCTGAATAATAACCTTCCCGGTCAAGGGATATTCCAGATATCATCATATGACCTTGCTTATCCAGCATGGGCTTCCACAGCCGATCAGCAATGGGAGATGCAGGATAAATATCCGGGAGTCTTCGGCGAGTTTGTCTGGACAGGATTTGACTATATCGGTGAACCAACACCTTATGGCGGTGATCTGACTGGATTAAGACCAGGAAACAGGAGATATGATCAGGCCAAAGCTCTGCTTGATAAACAGAATGTCACTGAAGTACCTTCGAGAAGCAGTTACTTTGGTATTCTCGATCTGGCAGGATTTAAGAAGGATCGTTTTTATCTTTACCAGTCAAAATGGAGATCCGATCTGCCCATGGCGCACATTCTGCCTCACTGGAACTGGCCGGAAAGGAAAGGACAGGTTACTCCTGTACATGTATATACATCGGGCGACGAAGCTGAATTATTCCTTAACGGAAAATCACTCGGAAAGAAGATGAAAGGTCAATATGAATACAGGCTCAGATGGGATGATGTAATATATCAGCCTGGAGAACTTAAAGTGGTGGCATATAAAAATGGCAAAAAATGGGCTGAGGATAAGATGGTTACAACTGGTAAAGCCGCACAATTATCTGTCGCAGCTGATCGTCCGTCCATCAGTGCCGACGGTTCGGACCTTGTATATATAACTGTACGGGTCGAAGATAAGAACACTATGTTGGTGCCGCGAAGCAGCAACCTTGTGAACTTCAGCATACAGGGACCCGGAAAAATAGTTGCAGTCGACAACGGTGATGCAACAAGCCACGATCCGTTCCAGGCATCATATAGAAAAGCATATAATGGGATGTGCCTTGTAATAGTGAAAGCGGAAAAAGATGCAAAGGGCACATTTACAGTTAAGGCCGAATCGAAGGGTTTGAAAAATGCTGCGGTTACTATTACGATCGGAGATTAGAACCTGAATTCCTGGGAAATCTTAAAATCAACCACCTCCCCCCTGATCCGCCAGCTTGCGGACGGATCGGGACGGGGTGGTTTGTTATATTCTAGAATTTCGCCCCTGCGGGAATCATATTATGTATTTTAACATCCTCGAAAGCCTCAGTGGCGGAGAATTTGAACTTATAATTAAATCTCGACACAATTTTGTCCGGATCAAGCAGAATAGGATAGATACTGGCATTTAAACCTGCCGGTTCCAGGTTCAAAATCTTCAGATACCATAATATGCCTAGTGCAATAGTAACAACAGAAACCGGAACCCAAATGAATTTTTTCCCAGGAACAAGATTTTTTGCAACAGCATAGCTATCCGGAGCGACATTATAAATCCCTGTGATCTGGTCATCTGAAATTATCAGACTGATAAGCGAAACAAAATCATCTGCATGTAAAAACTGTACCTTGTTTTCCCTGACAAATTTTGGCAGCCATGGCAATTTCAGCAATATTGATACAACACTTGCGGGCTTATTGTATGTTGGTCCTATCACTGTGCAAATCCGGCAAAAAACAAGGTGGAGATCCTCTCTTACAGGAGTTTGCGAGTAAACATCCTCTATCAGTTTCTTATTTACACCATACCTGTATTTACCCGGCCGGAGAGGATTGGTCTCCTTTATCCATTCCGGATTATCCTTATGTGCTCCGTAAGCAGCCGTTGAGCTCGAAAAGATAAGTTGTCTTACGGATAAGGTCTTATCGGAAACCTCAATGATATTGGTTGAGCCTCCAATATCAATAAGATGCTCCTTCTGCCTGTCGCGGACCTTATTAAATGTGCATGCAAGGTGAATGACATGAGTAGGTTGCTCCTTCCTGAAAATAACCTCCAGTCCTTCCCTGTCTGTTATGCAGCAATTGTAAAAGCCGAAATAATCACACGGCTGATTCTCAGCAGACTCTTTTACATCTATTCCGATCACAGATACTCTTTTTGAAACGAGGTTTGAAACTATCATGCTTCCCAA
>CAZCQC010000419.1:0-6497 GCA_964500155.1 uncultured Rikenellaceae bacterium
ACGAAAAGAGCGGAGGGATTTTCATGCCGGGTAAGCATTATGAAGAGATGTTTGACGTGAACACGTAAAAAATAAAAATATCATCGAAATGTTGACTTCAAGAAGAAATTTTACTGCAAAATTGTTCCTTACTGCTGGGATAGCAGCATCAGGTGCTAACAGCAGGCTATTTGCAAATCCGCTATTGGCTGCAACAGAAAAAGCATCTCGATCAACTGAACCCAAAAATGATCCGGAAGCATTTAAGATCAGTATTTTCTCAAAGCATCTGCAGTGGCTCGATTACGAAGAAATGGCGAAAGTCCTGAATGAGATTGGATTCGACGGCGTGGACCTGACCGTAAGGCCAGGCGGACATGTATTGCCTGAAAGAGTGGAGGAAGATTTGCCAAAAGCTGCGAAAGCATTAGCTAAGGAAGGGAAAAAGATATACATGTTAACTACTGCAATTGACAATTCTGATGATCCCCTTACCGTAAGGATTCTGAAAACCGCATCTTCCCTTGGTATAAGACATTACAGGATGGGATGGGGTCATTATGATGACACCAGATCAGTTGAGGAAAATATGAGATCAATGCAGCTAAAACTTTCAAAACTTGCTATCCTGAATGAAAAATACTCAATATCAGGAGAATACCAGAACCACTCCGGAGTCGCTTCGGAAGGGATTTATTTTGGCGGGGCTATTTGGGATATAGCCGGTGTGCTTAAAGAGATTAATTCTACATCTCTGGGTTCACAATACGATATTTTCCATGCAACGGTAGAAGGTGCAAATACCTGGCCTGTTGGACTTAAGCTGATGAGCCCTTATATCAGAACAATTGACATTAAGGATTTCAAATGGATAGAACGGGATGGGAAAATAAGATCAGAAGCGGTTTCTTTAGGTGAAGGAATAGTTGATTTCAAGAGATTCTTCAGACTTCTGAAAGAGTATGAACTTGAAATCCCCATATCTCTTCATTATGAGTACCCTCTAGGAGGAGCAGAAAATGGATCTTCCAAACTAACAATTGAACGAACCAAAGTTATTTCAGCAATGAAGAAGGATCTTTCAACTCTGAAAGTACTTCTACAGGATGCCGGACTTTCTTAGGTCAAAAACCCATTGCTTTTTCCGGGGGGTTAATTTTATTAAAGGCTTTATTTCTTATTTTCTTTCACCCCTTTTTATTTAGCAGTTATTAAAACAGAAGCCTCCTTTAATCCTTCAGCCGTAGCCTTTACATTTATTTTTCCGGGGAATGGATCCGGGCGAACTATTGCCAGGCATATTCCCTGATAAGCTTTTTTCATTGGTTGCTGGAAACTTGACATATCTCTCGGATTACCGCTTCCTACGCCTGCAACCTTACCGTTACCGGTTACCTCAAAATTTACTATTATATCGTCAGCATCAGGCACGATATTACCTTTGGAATCGATTATTTCTGCCCTGACATAAGACAGGTCGTTCCGGTCTGCTCTGATTTTAGTCCTGTCAGCGATAAGCCTTACAGCTGCCGGTTTACCTGTTGTTTCAAGGGTCTCTGATGTTGTTTCTCTACCATCGTCAAAGCAGCGGGCAACCAGTTTGCCTGGTTCATAAGAAATTTCGAATGTGGCTGTAATTGATTTTTCCTGATCCACACTCTGCTCCCCAACGATCTTACCATTTAACTCAAGTTTAACCAGCTGACTGCGGGTATAAACATGAACCTGGAATGTATCACCCTCATGACCAGACCAATTCCAGCTTTTAAGCTCATCCGGGAAACCCCAGCGACTTGTAACCTCTTTCTTTCCTTCGGGTATCGGACGGTGTACAAACAGTTCCACTTTGCTTTTCCGCCAGACAACATATTGATAGTATGAAGGCACTTTTCTGTTGCCAATCAGGTCAATGTCCCCCTGGTAATTTGTATATACAGGCCATGTATCACGCCTGAAAAATCCTCCTCCCGGCATTCCACCGCCGGGTTGACCAGGAGCCCTTACTCCCTGGGATCCTGCCGGCTGACCAGCAGGGCCGGCACCCTGTGTCCCGGGCGCACCAGGCATATCTGCAGGCGGTCCAAAAGCATCTCCGGTTCTGGGTCTCTGCTGCCCGGCAGCCCCGGAACCCGCTGGAGGATTAACTGGTCTTTGATTATCAGGCTCATCAAGATCTCTAAGTTGAGGCATTCCGACACCAGCTTCTCCAATGTTATCTGTGGCTGTCCATACAAAGTATCCTATAACATAAGGCAGTTTTTCAACCAGCTGGAAGTTTTCCAAAGCAAAAGGAGGATTTGTTTCAGTGCCAACCATTATCCTGTCCGGGTATTTAACATGGTCGGATTCATATCTTGAAAACGCGTAATTATATCCGACAACATCAAGCAATTCCAGATGTGTTTCAAAGTCATCCCATCTGCTCCTGCCAGGTGCACTGCCGCCACCCATTCCAAGCATGGCTTCGGTTATTGCCCTTGTCGGATCAAATTTACGAACCTCACTGGTAAGGTTTGTTGCTATCCTGTAACCAGATGTATCAGCAGCTTCACGGATTTCATTCCCGATGCTCCAGATAATAACAGATGGATGGTTCCGGTCGCGCTTGATCCATGACTCAACATCTTTTTGCCACCATTCCCTGAAATATAAATGATAATCCTGCTCCTTTTTAGGAGTTTCCCACATATCGAAAATTTCATCTATTACCAGCATTCCCAGACGGTCACAGGCATCAAGCAAAGCAGGTGAGGGAGGATTGTGACTGGTCCTTATTGCATTAAATCCATATTTCTTCAATATTTCAATTTTTCTTTCCTCCGCTCGGTCGATGGAAGCCGCGCCCAGAGGTCCGTTGTCGTGGTGGTAGCAGCCACCTATCATATCCACAGACTTACCATTGATTGTTAACCCGTTCTGCGCATCAATTTTTATACTACGGATCCCAAACGGAACTACCCTGGCATCAATTATTTTGTCATTAATAAGTACAGAGACTTTTGCCTGATAAAGGTTTGGTTCATCGATTGACCACAGGGATGGTTTTTTAACCGGGATTTCCTGTTTTATCTCAATTGACTGGCCTGAAGTCACAGCAGCCTGGCTGTCGAAAGTTTCTGCCACCTTTCCTGAAGGATCTGACAACTCGGTACGCAGAATTATATTTTCAGCCTTTTCGCCTGAATTTATCAGCGTTGCTATGATTTCCACATCAGCTGAATTCTCATTGACTGAAGGTGTTGTAACAAATAAACCTCCCGATAAATCGATATGAACGGGATTCACAAGTTTAAGCCAAACATGCCGGTTGATACCTGAACCTGAATACCAGCGGGAATTTAATCCCTCATTTCTGACACGGACCGCAACAACATTTGGTTGCCCGGCAGGATTTAGAGAGGAAGTAATATCGTAACAAAACGGAGTATATCCGTTCGGATGAAAACCGAGATGTTTCCCGTTGAGCCAGACATCAGAATTCATATATACCCCGTCAAACTGGAGATATGCTATTTTGTCCCTGTCTTCTTCTTTAACTATAAAACTTTTTCTGTACCAGCCAATCCCTCCAGCAGTATAACCGGAACTCATTTTATCAACTGAGGATTTACTAAAAGGCCCGATTATATCCTCTCCGTTCTGACCTGGCAGGTCTTCAATACTCCAGTCGTGAGGTACATCGAGAGTTTTCCAGCGTGAATCGTCGAAACCAGGATTTTCAGCACCTGCAAGACTATCTTTAAGAAAACGCCAGTCGTTATCAAAAGATTCAGCTCCTGAAGCAGGTTTGACTTCAGGCTGACTGCATGAGGTGAGACCAAAAGACATTAAGGCCATCAGAAAAAATATTGCACCTATTTTCAGTGCAGAACTGAGATACTTTTGTTTTTTCATTTTGGGAGAATCGGGTTAGAAAAACAACAGGTTAGTTCTATAATTAGTATAGACAATAAACATCAATTGAATATTCCGAGGTATAGAGATATTTATTTTAGTAATAGACCAGAATCCTGAATGTTGTTTTCCAGAGCATTTTTTGGGTAAACTTTCTTCATAAAATAAATAATTCTGTTTTCCCCTGTACCCTTTTCGAAAATAATAGAATCACGATCCACAATATTGGTTATTTTATAAACACCGGGTAATTTTGATTCCGGTAAAGGGCATGGAAACATCTTAAATTTTAAGGAATCCAGTGTAAATGTCAGCCTGAAGCTGTCGATTGAATATGTCCCGACAGTCAGGCAACCCATCTCTTTTTGATACATTATTCCCCCTGATGGCCATTCAACATATTTATTAGTAGCGGTATCAAAACAAATCTCGCTCCAGAGCTTCTGACCTTTAACAATAAAATTCCCCATATAACAGCCATAAGAAATTTTGTACGGTCCTTTAAAAGGTTCAGGATCGGGCTCATTGTTATTGTTTTTATTGCAACCCGTTATCAGGAAAAGGAACACGATAATAAAGTAATAATGCTTCATATGCTCTTTTCTACAATTTTTTATGCCCCGCAATAAAGTTAAGCAATAATTCGTCTTGTTATCTGACCTGATTCCAGAAATCAGGTTCCACATTCGTACCTCTAACTGTACAATCAGAGCATCCTCTGTTGCGTGTAATTACAACATAGTTGGGGGAGCGGTCGATGAGTGCCCACACCGTCGTATTTAAGTTTGGGATATAGGCATTGCCCCATATCGTATCGCCAAAACAACTGTCATAAGAGTATGGGTTAGCCAAACCGCGAAACCGGTCTTTTATGAAAATCCGCCTGGACTTTTTAGCTGAAACGCTGAAATAACCCAGAACGGTTTCTTCCGGATTTTCAACACAAAAAATGTTACCTTGTACCCCTGCAGGTATTATATCGTAAATAGTACCTATGCTCTGTGTAATGTTACTTAGTTTTTCCCAATAAACATATTCATCCTCATTTAGGGAATACTGGTTAGCCAGTATACTATATTTCACTCTTAACCTGTCGCTTTCATTGGAGATATAAGTCAACGGATGCCTGACAATTTTGTATTCAGCCAGTCCTGAAGCGCTTTTGACATTAATTGAACTGGAATTATCTGATATCCAGCACCTCCAGTTTGTTACAGGATAAGGCAGCTGGAACTCCCAGGTTTCTGTAAAATCCCACCGGTAGAACTTACAAATTTTATCCGGATCCCTGGAATTCAAATAAATCCGGCAGCCATCAGCATCAGAAAAAGCCCCGGCAGGTTCATCAATTTTCACTTTCTCATAATAAATACTATCAATAACCGGAACAGGCTTCAATTCCATAGGGAATGATTCATAATTAAGACTATTATAACCATCGTTTGTATTTATATGTAAAGTATAAAACCTGCCAACCACCCCCTTAAATTCTGAAGGATCTGTAACATATGTTCCGGCAATTGTTTCCCTGAAATTGAATTTACTTCCGAGGTTATCTGAAACAGTGATTCTGTATCCCGTTACAGGGTCTACGCGACTTATTTTTCCCATAGGAAGGGATCTTGACAATTTTACAGTATTGGTATCCTGCTGGTCAGTGATCAAACCTTCAACAATGAGTAATTTTATATCTTCATTTGTTGGTGGTATAAATGGCGTGATACAACCATTAAGAAGTAGTAAAAATGAAATCACTGTAATTTTCGGAAACTGTTTCAATTGTATTTATGTTTTCCTCATGAGATTAACTTTATCAAAAAGCCCGTGGAGCTGATATTATTTAAGTGAATATACTACTAAAAACTATCTCATTGATCATATTTAGCCAGTCTGTCCGATTAATGGAATTATATGAATATATTTATTCCAGTTAAAAACTCATTTATTCTTAAAAACCAGATATCATGAAAAATCTCTTCTTAGGTTTTATCGTCCTTTTGGCCATTGCTTTTTGTACGAGCGGATTGAAAAATGGCGCTTCCAATACGGAATGTGGCTATAACAAGGATTCTATGGTTGTAGTTATGCGCTTCGAACGAAAGGTTAAACCGGAGAATGTTGCCCTGTTTAAAAGATCCTTTGATGCCTGCAAGGCAGAAGTACTGGCAAAGGAACCCGGATGCCTGAATTATTCACTTTTCCAGTCATACCACGACAGTACACTGTTTTGCCTGACTGAAGCATGGGCAAACAAGGGTGCCCATAATGCTCACATGCTGCTGGAACATACGAAAAAACATATTGCCGAGATAAAAGGTATTAATGATCCTTCCTTTAAATCAACAACTAACTATACCTACTGGATCTGTCCGGGAGCAAATTCAAAATAATCGCGTTCATACAGTATTTAAACCGCTTTGGTGAAAGTTACTGTCTGACCACCTTTTATGCCCGGATTTATAAACTTAAGCCTGACACGGGTGACACCATCCGGCCAGTACCGTTTCAGTGTACGGTCAGTAATTTCAATGAACTCAATCTCAGGTGTTACTACCTGCTGATTATATGTCATATTAAGAGCAAATCCGTCACCTTCAAACTTCAGAAGTCCGGGCTTCACCTTA
>CAZCQC010000420.1:0-10605 GCA_964500155.1 uncultured Rikenellaceae bacterium
CATTCAGGTGGCGGAATTATTATAAGAAAAGCTCTTGTATTTTTCCAGCTGCTTATGGCTATTTGCCTTATTACTTGCACTGTCTTTGTATACAAACAGGTTAAGTATCTGCAGAACCAGGATAAGGGTATCTCAATTTCAAATATCCTGGCTATCAGGGCCCCACGTATCAGAGATGCTTCATTCGGAAGCAAACTGATAACATTTAAGGAAGAGTTGATTAAAAATCAGATCATTACAAAATTCAGTGTTGGAACTGAGGTTCCAGGCCGTCAAATTTTGTGGGATGCAGGCGGAATTTTCCGGGTAGGATCGGACCAGAGCAAGAATTATCAGATTATAGGTATTGATCACGATTACCTTGGTCTCCTGGAGGCAAAAATTATTGCCGGAAGAAATTTTGACAAGTCTTTCTCTTCATATTCTGCATCACTCATAATTAATGAGAAAGCTACAAAATGGATGGACTTTGGTTCGCCGGAAGAAGCAGTAAATAAGATGGTTAACTATTGGGATAAAATTTACACTATTGTGGGAGTGGTAAAGGACTATTGTCAGCAGTCTCCAAAAGAAGCATTTGAGCCTCATATCTATAGATTTATGCCCCATGGTCGTGACATAAGAGGATTTTTTATGTTGAAAATTTTTCCAGGCAGTGAAAACACTATTCTAGATCTTGTTGGCGAAAAATATGAAGAATTTTTCCCTGATAATCCATTTGATTATTTTTTTCTTGAAGATTATTACGAACAACAATATAAAAATGAGAAGCTTTTAGGTTCTGTTTTCGGGGCATTTGCTCTGCTTTCAATAATTGTTACATGTTTGGGAATTTTAGGACTTACTTCCTACCTTATGATCCAGAAAACAAAAGAAATAAGTATAAGAAGGGTGGTAGGTTCAAATGTTTCAGACATAATATTGCTGTTTTCAAGGGACTTTATCGGGATCACTTCAGTTGCATTCATTTTCGCTGTCCCTATCTGCTACTACTGGCTATCCGGATGGCTGAAAACCTTCGGATCAAAAATGAATATATCTGTGTGGAATTTCATCTTACCGTTTGTTATAACACTGTTTCTTACCCTTTTTACAATAGGACTCATAGTCGCTAAAACAGCATCAGTTAACCCGGCCGATAACATAAGAAGTGAATAAACACATTTTAAAGAATTGTCTATTTTTTTGACACACTGCGGATATTATAACGTCTTTTATAAAAAGCCTTTAAAATGATAAACGGAACTCTGCTGGTGGTTGACGAAGATAAGAGCATCCTTAATGCTCTTGAAAGGATAATGAAAAATGAGTTTGAGAAGGTTATTACTATTACAAACCCAAACAGGATTAATGAGACTTTAAGAAAGAATGATGTTGATATTGTGATGCTTGATATGAACTTCACGTCAGGAGTTCACAACGGAAACGAAGGGCTGTTCTGGATGAGGGAGATTTTTAATCACGACAGTAATATCAGTGTCATTATAGTTACCGCTTCCGGTGACATTGAACTGGCAGTGAGAGCGATAAAAGATGGTGCTGTGGATTTTATTCTCAAGCCATGGGACAATTCAAGACTTCTGACAACAATTAATGTGGCCTGGCAGCTAAGGCTTTCCAGACTTGAAGCTTCCACTTTGAAAAGAGTCAATCAGCAATTAAAGAAAGAAATTAACATGGGGGGAGAAAAGATCGTTCTGGGTGCTTCTCCAACCATGATCAATGTAATGAATATTGTCCGAAAAGTGGCCGGGACCGATGCCAATATTCTAATTACAGGTGAGAACGGGACTGGTAAGGAACTCGTAGCCAGGGAAATTCATAATCTCTCAGGAAGGGCAGGGGAACTGATGGTAGGTGTGGATATGGGCTCAATTACCGAAACACTTTTCGAAAGCGAATTATTCGGTCATGTGAAAGGTGCGTTTACAGATGCCAGGGATGATCGTAAAGGCAAGGTTGAATTAGCACATAATGGCACTCTGTTTCTTGATGAGATAGGTAACCTCTCTTTGCAGTCCCAGGCGAAACTCCTAAGTGTTCTTCAGAACAGATATATAGTAAGAGTTGGATCAAATAAACAGATTCCCATTAATATACGTCTCGTTTGTGCAACAAATTGCAACCTTTTAGAAATGGTCAGGGACGGGAGGTTCCGGGAAGATCTCCTCTACCGGATAAATACAATTGTGATAGAGGTGCCTCCGTTGCGCGACAGAGTTGATGATATTCCAATCCTGGCAAATTATTTTCTCAGAGTAAATTGTGAAAGGTACGGAAAGGATTTACTTAAGATCAGTACTCATGCTCTTGAGAAACTGGCCTGTCATAACTGGCCGGGCAACGTCAGGGAACTACAGCATTCAATTGAAAAAGCAGTTATAATGTGCGATTCTCCTGTTCTTAAACCATCAGATTTTGCTTTCACATCATCACATGGACGTCTTGTAAATGAAGAACTGACGCTGGAGGAGATGGAGAAAAAAATGATCATTGACACTCTTAAGAGACACTTCGATAATATCAGTGTTGTTTCCGGAAAGCTTGGTATTACCCGGCAGACATTATATAATAAAATGAAGAAGTACGGACTATAAGGAATGAATCGCAGATCGGCCAATTTAATACCAAAAAAAAGGTGCCTTTTTATCAGGCACCACTTTAAAATTTCAGAAGGAATGTATCGGATTATTTAAGATTCTCGGTAACAATCTGGCCATCAAACAGGTTAACTATCCTATGTGCATAGCTTGCATCCCTTTCGGAGTGTGTTACCATGATTATTGTGGTTCCCTCTTTATTAAGTTCTGAAAGCAGATTTATTACTTCGATCCCGTTTTTTGAATCGAGGTTACCTGTTGGTTCATCTGCCAGGATCAGCCTTGGATTTGCCACGACAGCCCGGGCGATTGCCACCCTTTGCTGCTGCCCTCCTGAAAGTTGCTGCGGGAAGTGTTTAGCACGATGAGTTATCTTCATTCTGTCAAGGGCTTCTTCTACTTTCTTCTTCCTTTCACTGGTCTTCATTTTAAGATAGATCAGGGGCAGTTCCACATTCTCAAATACATTCAGTTCGTCAATCAGATTAAAGCTCTGAAAAACAAAGCCGATGTTTCCTTTACGGAATACTGTCCGATCGCGTTCTTTTAGGTTCGCCACTTCTGTTCCGTTAAATAAATAGCTCCCTGAAGTTGGATTGTCAAGCAATCCAAGAATATTCAGAAGAGTCGATTTTCCGCACCCGGAAGGACCCATAACAGCCACATACTCACCTTCCTTAACATTAAGATTTATTTTGTTGAGAGCTGTGGTCTCAACTTCCTCAGTTCTGAAGATTTTGGTTAATTCGTTAGTCTTAATCATAACAGTTAATATTAGTTACTTTGTTCTTTTAAAGATCAGTTTCTCATTCTTGCCGAAGGTTTCATATCCGGAAACAATAACTTTTTCACCAGTTTGAAGCCCCATGAGTACTTCATAATATTTCGGATTTTTCCGGCCAATTGAAATGTTTCGTTTTGTCGCAAATGATTCTGTGGGATCAAGCACATAGATCCATTGCCCACCTGTTTCCTGGAAGAATCCGCCTAACGGTACCATAACGGATACCTTTGGCTGCCCAAGCTGGAGACTCGTATAGTATGTCTGTCCGGTCCTGATATTGTCTGGCATGCTGTCCCTGAAAACCATATCTATTTCGAACGTCCCGCCTCTTACTTCCGGATATACTCTTCTTACAACAAGGTTGAACTCGCTGCCCTGCCTGTCGAGAGTTGCGGTCAGTTGTGTCCTGACTCTGTCGATGTAATGCTCATCAATCTGGGCCGTAACTTTATATGATGTAAGTACATTTATCTGTCCCATGTTGGCTCCCCGGGAGATCGACTGCCCGATTTCAGGTACAAGTAAACCCAGCTGACCGTCAACAGTGGCTCTTACATTGAGGTTTTCCACTCTTTGCCTTACAAGACCAAGATTCCTTCTCATGTTATCAAGGTTGGCTATTAATGTCTCCACCTGTACAGAACGGAAAATTGAATCCTGCTTCTGTCTTTCAATAAAAAGGTCACGTGAACTGCGGGCCATGTCCAAATCCTCTCTTGACCGGATAAATTCCTCTTTTGATATCAGGTTGTCTTTTATCAGAACAGAATTTTGCTGAAATACTCTTTCTTTTCTTTCGATATCATAACGCAGAGTGATAAGTTCTCTTTTAATTGAAATCCTTTCCTGTTCCATGGTAACCTGGGTATTCCTGAGAAAATTTTCCTTTTCGGCGAGTTGAGCTTCGCTGTCAAGAATATTAAGATATAGATCAGGATTGCTTAATCTCAGGATTTTATCTCCTTTCTTTACCATTGAACCTTCTTCAATGAGGATCTCTTCCACACGACCACCCTCCTGTGCATCGAGAAAAATAATACTTATAGGTTCAACTGTACCGGGTACGGTTATATAATCATTGAACTGGTCCTCAATAACTGTTTCAATAATAAGCTTCTCTTTTTCAACCTTATATGTGGAGGTCCGGTCAGTGAAAAATGCCATATAAAACAGCACAATGATTATTATCCCGAAAATAATATATCCGATGTGTTTTTTCTGAAGTCCTTTTTTCTTCGGAATTGCTTTATCCATTTTTTCAGTAGGGGTATCCATATAAAATCTCTCTCTGTTTAGTTACTTAATATTTTTTCGTATTCGCCTGTTGAATAGAACTGAATAGTAAGTCTCCTTATCAGCAGCTGAAGCTTAGTCCTTAAAACCTCCGTTTCAGCCCTGAAAAGTGTGGTCTTTGCAGCCGAATAATCGGTTACGTCAACCAGACCGGCTTCAAATTTCTTTTCAACAGCATCAAATGATTTATTATTGAATTCAAGGTTGGCTGTAGCGGCAGTATATTCATCCTTTCCCCTGTTGAAATAGAGGCAGGCATTTTCGATTTCTGTATATAAACTGTTTTTTTCGAGCTCAAGTTTCAGTTCAGTATCATTCCTCCTTATTTTTGCCAACCTGATATTCCTGCCTGTATTGTAGTTGTTAAAAATCGGAATATCGAGTGAAAGAAAGACTGCCTGGCTGTTATTGTTCTTTAACTGCTGTGAAAAGGAGTCCTGTTCAGGGATATCTTCACTTATTACCTTATAATATCCTGTGTATATCGCACCACCGACAGCCAGACTTGGGGCAAGTCTGCCTCTGGCAGCTGCTACCTGTCTTCGCGACGCCATTAATTCATAATTAATTGCCTTCAGTCGTGGAAGGGTTTGAGAAGCAATATTATAGATACTGTCAGTATTAAAATTGTCATCGGTGATAAAGGTATTTTCAAGATCAGGCATCAGCAGATCAAACTCTGTCCCAGGTTCAAGCTGCAACAGCTGTTTAAGAGATGTGACGGCCTGGTCTGATGTATTTTTTGCAATTGTGTAAGAAAGTCTGTCTTCTGAAGCCCTGCTTTCTAACTCGAATTGCTTTGAAAGAGCCTCTTTACCTGTTTCAACCATTTTGGAAATTCTGAAAAGCTGTTTCTCAGAAAGATCCAGTTGCATTTTCGCTGCATCTTCAAGTCCCCGTGCATACAATACCTGGTAATATGCCCCAAGGATGTTGATGATAAGAGTATTCCGGGTTACTTTCCCGGTTTCCACACCTGCTTTGAGCATAAACTTATTTGCGGAGATGGTATTAAGTGCTGCAAAGCCATTAAAGAGTTGAAATGATGAGCTTAATGAATAGGAGTTACTCAGGTTCTGCTTAAAAGTAATAAGGTTTGTTACCGGGTCAATTGACCTTCCAAATCCGACACGGGCATCAGAATTAAAATTAAGTGATGGAAGCAGGTTCATCTTTGCTTTCAGGAAATCTACTTCAGCTGATTCTGTCAGAAGCATTTGCCTCTGTAACCCGATGTTTTTTCCAACAGCATAATCAATACAATCCTGGAGGGTCCATTTTTTAACTTCCTGAGCTGATATACCATTGACACACAAAATAAGATTCAATATGATTAACCAGACAACCCTTTTCATTTACAAATATTATGTTTCAGTTGATTATTCAAAATTGATGCCATAATGTTAAATAACACTGAATCAATAAATTAAATCGGAGACTAATTAATAATAATGTAAAATAAATAGACAATAAAATGTATGATATTTAGACACCAAGCTCTATTTCAAACTGATCCCATCAAAGCCCACCAGGAACCAACCTCAATTTATGTAACACCGTACGAGTTCCTTACTTCTGTGTCCGGGAAATGCAGTCTGTGATATTGCCAGCCCGGTGAGTACCGAAAAGGCAAGGATAAAGAGAATTCTAGTTGTGTTGATTTTACCTGTACTATGATCAATGAAAGGAAATTGAATTCATTTACTTTTGTGCAAAGGAAAAATGCATCTGAACCATTGTCCACGCTTCTTTTCTTTTTTCCAGAACACCTGTCCACCTCGTATTTAGCCAGCTTGCAGGTTCTCCTTTCCATTCATTGATGTCATCCAGGATACAATAGAACCATGCAACAGTACCCGATTGAGAAAGGGATATTTTCAGATCTCTGATTTCATATCTGATAGCTTTAAATCCGGGATCGCCCCAGATGACTTCATTTTTTTTGAATTCTTCAAATCCTTTTGTTACTGTTGGGCCGGGACCAATTTCAAGATAATCGGAATCATTGGCAATAATGCTGTAAAGCAGATTAAAATCTTTATCCTTTGCCCATCCAATACAACTCCTGATCGAATTCTCAATTAACGGAAGCTCTGTTTTCATATCTGCTACAGGTTTTACGTCATTAATTTGACATGAAATTAAGAAAATCATGCCCGAGATCAGAGTAAATCCAGGGAAAAGATTTTTCATAGTTTTAATGTTTTTAAATATGAAATTATGATTAAATAAAATCTGTTAGTAAATTTATACAATGATTGCATTTATCTCAAAATAAAGCAACAAATTAATATGGATTGCAGAGAAAACTGCGGCGCATGCTGCATAGCTGTGTCAATTTCATCACCGATACCCGGTATGCCTGAAGGGAAACCTGCCGGTATAAGATGTATCCACCTTGACGATGATTACCGGTGTGCTCTTTTTGCTCAGGCTGAACGCCCTAAAGTATGTTCCGGTTTTAAGGCAGAACCTGAGTTTTGCGGAAACAACAGGGAGGAAGCATTAAGCATACTTTATAAACTCAGCAAGTAAATAGGTTTGTCATGCAAGTTGAGGAACATAGTGACGAAATCCCGCTAACGCGGGATCGTGCAGGTCATGCAAGTCATGCAAGTGGTGGATGTCAAACCTGAAAGACATTTAAGACCTGCATGACCTTTATAACCTGTATGACTTCGATGATCAGTTCTTGTCCCAGAATAGTTTTGTTGTTGCCTGATCACCTCCAATGGCAGCAGCTGCAGCCGTATAATTAGTAAGATTCATCTTGTTCTCATTGTATGGATATGGCATCCTCATTGGAATATCATCATAACTCATTCCTTCCGGAGGATTAAGGACAGGGAAATCAAGTCTTCTCCATTCTGCCCATGCTTCAACACCCCTGTCGAATAAACCAAGCCACTTCTGGGTGCCTATCTTCTGTTTGTAGTTGCCCTCAGCCGTTGTGTATGCCACCGATGGCTGTGCCAGATATGCTTCTGCAGCGGCATCCGGAACACCCCAGTATTTCATGCTTTCCAGAATTGCATTATTGTAATGCACCGCAGCATCGCCCGGAACTCCGTATAAGCCTCTTTCCGCAGCCTCAGCCAGAAGGAACTCTACCTCAACATAGTCGCACATTATGACCGGATATTTGGGATCAATCCTTATCATATCGCTAAAATGAGAATACCTTGAATAACTTGATGCACCAGCTTTCCCATATTGGAGGCCGACAAACTCACCATCATATATAGTAAACCAGATATCCCGGCGCGGGTCATTCAGGGTATTCATCTTATCAATAATGGTATTTGTAGGACAGAAATCATGCCTGGCAATTATGACAAACTCATTGTAGTAGGAATTAACCAGGGGAGTGACTCCTATATAATGAAGAATAGCACTTTCCGACTGATCTGAAAAGACACCCGAAGCGATTGCCTCGTTTACAATTGCAGATGCGTTTGATGAGGGTACCTCGGACAGCCTCATTCCTATTCTTAATTTTAATGACGCACCAAATTTCTTCCATAAAGCAACGTCTCCGCCATAAAGTACATCAGCAGTTCCAAAGCCATCATAGTTGCTGCTAAGATTTCCAATAGCATTGCTAAGAGTTGCAACAAGATCCTTATAAACAGTAAATGCATCATCATATTTGGGCCGGCTGTTTTCAGATCCCATCAAGGCCTCCGAGTAAGGTACATCACCGAAAGCATCAATCAGTACCTGGTAAGCGTATACTGAGCAGATATCAATTATTGCAAGCTTATTGATCTTTTTGCCAATTTCCGTCTCGGAAGGAATATTAATTGCTTCAAGCTTTGCTCTCGCCTCTTTCAGGTTCATCAGTACATCCCTGTAAAGAACCCCCCAGTAGGTATCAGGGATCTGTCTGTCCTGAAAATTATAGCGGCTTTCCTGAACATAAGTGACTTCAGATTGATATTGAACAAGCAGCCTTGAAATATTGTCGTTTACATTGATATCACCAATTAGACTATCCAGGGCAACAAGGGCAGTAGTAAACACTGCTTCAGGTGAAATGACTTTAGGATATTTTGGATCGATGTTATCAGGAAGCTCACAGGAACTTACCATGACAACAAGGATTATTATCAGATATTGAATTCTCTTTTTCATTTTCTTAATTTTTTGATTAGATTAAAAACCAACTGATATATTTAGACCCAGTGTCCTGGTTGAAGGGTATGTTCCATCGATAATACCCTGTATATTACCTGCACTCAGGCCTGATTCGGGATCATAATAGGGCATATTCTTATGAATTATCCATAGGTTCCTTCCCACAACCGAAAAAGTAATCCTTGAGACCGGAGACTTGACTAACAATTTTGAAGGAAGTGAATAACTAAAAGCTACCTCCCGGAGTTTGACATATGATGCATCATAAATATAGGCTGCTGTCGGAAGATAGTCATACTGAAATGCACCATACCAATCCCCTGCCCAGACATATGTATTATTCGGACTTCCGTTTTCATAGACTCCTTCATTCACTATCCCACCTCCCTCTTCGACTGGGTCACGAACCGGATTTCCCTTGTCGTTAAGACCGGCTGTCTCTTCAAAGAGCCCGGTTGCCAGGCCGTACTGCATATCAACCGAATACAGCTTTCCTCCCTGAGAAATGTCGACAAGTCCTGAGAGGGAAAAGCCTTTGTAATTCAAAACTGTGGTAATACCTGCATTCCAGTCGGGTAAGGTAGATCCCAGCAGGGCTATCGGATCATCACCCTCGAGGTACATTCCATCATCGCCTACCGTTCTTTTCCCGTTTGTATAGACAAAATCACTTCCGCGCAACATTCCATATGGTTGTCCGACTACAAGGTTTGTACTTATATCCCATTGTGAATTGAGAAGGATGTTTTCAACACCTTCATAAAGGCTTTTAACCGTGTTCACATTCCTGAACCAGTTCGCCTGGAGGTCCCATGAGAAATTACCAGCTTTAATAAGTGTTCCTGTAAGTGATAGTTCTATGCCCTTATTCTCGATCTCCCCTGAATTGACATATCTCTGGTTGTATCCTGAAGCACGGCTGATGTTTACAGGGGTAATCTGGTCAATACTATTCGTCTTATATAATGAAAGGTCAAATCCAAACCTGTTGTTAAGAAATTTTGCCTCGAGGCCAGCCTCGAAACTCCTGGTTCTTTCCGGCTTAAGTTCAGGATTCTGCAAAATCCTGTTTACAAAGTAACGCCCGTTGGTTTCCCAGTTAGCCTTTTGTCTGTATGTTGTTGCCAGGCTGTATGCAGGTGCATCATTCCCTACTTCCGCATAATTGAGCCTAAGCTTAATGAACGAAAAAACAGGTGATCCTTTAATACCAGGCAGTTCAGAAAAAATAAAACTTGTTGATACTGAAGGGTAAATATAACTGTTGTTACTTTTTGGTAATGTCGATGATACATCATTACGTGCAGAGACATCCAGGTAAATCAGGTTTCTGTAACCAAATGAAAGGTTGCCAAACAGGCTGTTTACACCTGATAACATTTCATACTCTGTGCTCTGGATTGGAGACCTTGAATTGTAAAGATTATAAAGTTCCGGTACAATTAATCCGCCGAGTGTCGACGCATCAGTCAGCTTGCTGGTAGTTCTTCTTAAATTGGAGCCTAACAGGCCGTTTAATGAGAACTCTCCAAAATTATGATTGATTCTGGCCATTAAATCAATATTTGTTTCATTGAAATTCCTGAGGAATTTCCTGTATTGGGAGGTCTGATTACTGTAAACAGCAACTCTTTCTTCCTGGAACTGAGAATAATTATCTGTCGCAACCCGACCTTCCAAAGTGATCCAGGGTGCCAGTTTATACCTGAGTGTCGCATATCCAAATATTCTGTCCCTGCCGTCATCTTCATAGTTCATGTACCGGGTCCAGTAAATATTATTATTAAAAAT
>CAZCQC010000421.1:0-9639 GCA_964500155.1 uncultured Rikenellaceae bacterium
ATTCGTAATTGAAGCTCAGCGAGTGTTTCTGCACCCTTGAAATTACCCGATACAACTCCTGGCAATACGTATTTGCTGACATTAAACTTGTACACTTCCTGAAATTGACGTAAATCAGCCAAGCACCGCAATATGATGCTTAGAAATAAGAAACACGGATACGGACTTGGAGTTGGATACATGTCAATAATAGGACCTGTGAAAATTGGATTTATTCATGGATTCAGTAGCACTGCAAGATATTATGATGCTATAAAAGGTTATATCAGTATCGGATTCAACTTCTGAATCTGCTTCTAAACCTGGCTATCCGAAATATTGTCATATACCATACCATAAGGATCAGTAATTTGGTGTTTTTTATCATCGGCCTGATTGTTGTATATTAACAGGTTAAGCATAAAAGAATTCTCGATTAAATAATAAAATGAATTAGTCTGTGAATACATCCAAAGTCATATTGCAGCATAAACAGCTATGCAGACTTGTATCAGAAAAGAGGATCAAACAAAGCCTTGATATATTGCAGGATATGATTTCCATCTCCTCTCTGGGCGACCTTCGCGATGAGTATAATAACATAGAAATGACATACAGGAGTATGCTCACTTACACCATTGAAGGCATTAATGATCCTGAACGTAATAAGATCTATCTCAAACTTATCCAGTCTATTCTTGGTCTGGCTGACCGATTGAGACAGGACATATTGTCACATTATTCAGGCTGGCATACCTACTGGGTGATGCAGCAAACCCTTAAAGAACAAAAACTGACAGGCAAAACCCTTGTCGAAACAGTTGATGATCTGATGTTTAAATCAGAACTTGATGAATGGCTCAAATTGAGCAATGAAATTAACCCTGATCCTGAGTCGGAGCTTTCACTAAAACACAAAGAACTTATAAGGAAAATCTTCAACCATTTATGGCTGACCGACTATTATGGTGAAGCAGAGGATAGTCTGATAAGGATAATATTGAGCTCAGGAAAGTTCAGGTGGTTTGAATCGAGTCTTTTTGTCAGTGCTGTAACTCTCAGTGCTTTAAGAACCTTTCAGGTTGAAAAGCTGTTCAGCCTGATCGGATTTTATGAAGCAGCACCCGATCAGGTTATTGAAAGGGCTCTCTCCGGACTTATACTAAATCTTCATTATTATAATTCAAGGATCCTGATGTATCCTGAAATAACATCAAAGATCGCTGAAATGAGTAAAGAAAGCAGGTTCAGGGAGCAATGCAGGATCATAATTTTGCAGACAATCCGTTCCAGGGAAACCGAAAACCTGAGCAGAAAGCTTAATGAAGAGATACTCCCCAAGGTAGCAAAACTAAAACCAAGGATTGAGGAGAAGCTTGATCTGGATAACATTCTACCGAAAGACAAATACGAAGAAAAGAATCCCGACTGGTCGGAGATGTTCAGTGATTCTGAAGAGATATTCAAAACGATGGAGGAACTCACCAACCTCCAGATGGAAGGAGCTGATGTCTATATGTCGGCTTTTGCAAATCTTAAACATTTCGACTTCTTCAAGGACTTTCATAACTGGTTTGTTCCGTTTTATCCCGATCATGAGATCATAAATGAAATCTTCCATGATGAAATTCTCGGACCCGGGACCAATGAGCTTGCTGAGGCACTCTATAAAACACCTTTTATTTGCAACTCCGACAAATATTCCCTGCTTCTTAACCTGAAATATTTGCCTTCATCACAAAAGACCATGATGCTAAAAGTTTTCAGGATGGAGCTTGACGGGCTTCAGCAGCTGGAGGGAGAGGAAAAGGCCACTGATCCTTACCGGAGTTTCCGTACAAATGTAACTCAGTACCTTCAGGATATTTACAGGTTTTTCAAATTGTCTCCTTACAGGAAAGAATTTGAGGATCTTTTCTCAGGCAAACTGGATATCTACAATTCAGAGGTTTTCAGGATAACATGCAATGCCCAGGAGGCTCAGGCTGGTCTGGCCGATTACTTCTTCAGCAAAAACTATTATTCAGATGCTCTTGATCTTTTCCTCAGAATGGCATCAGAGAAACCTGATGATTCACAGCTATATGAAAAGATAGCATTCTGCTATCAGCAGGAAGAAAACTATGAAGAAGCACTCAGGTATTACCAGAGAGCTGAACTTATTAACAGGAAAATCTGGACATTGAAAAAGATCGGTCTGTGCCTTCGCCGCCTGGACAAAAAAGAAGAAGCTTTGGATTATTATCTCCAGGCAGGAACTCTGGATCCTGAAGATATGCATACAGCAATTATGACAGGACACTGTTATCTTGATCTCCGGGATTATGAAACCGCTCTGAAATACTATTTCAGGGTTGAATACACTGATCCGGGAAACCTTAAAATTCTCAGACCAATTGCCTTTTGCTATTTTGCCCTTGGCCGGTTTTCGGATTCCGAAAAATATTATGACAGGTTATCCTCGGGCAAGCTTAACGCACACGATTACATAAACAAGGGACATCTTTCCCTGTGCACGGGAAGGAAAAAAGAAGCAATTGACTTCTACAGACTGGGAATTAATAGTGGTGAGATTTCCAAGGAAGAATTCATGACAATTCTTGAAGAAGATAAATCTCTTTTATTATCGCTTGGTGTGAACCGGGAAGACTTGCCGATACTGCTTGATTATCTTTTATTTTCAATTGGATGACAGTGTGGTGTCGCGATCACTATGATGCGGGGGTGGAGGTACTGGTTCCTGGGGACCAGGTCCCTGTCCCGGACCCCGGTCAGGGAATCTCCCTCTGTCGTTTCGGAACCCTGTTGTGTCATTACCACGTCTCTTTCTTTCCTGTCTCATCATTTCCTGCCGCTTTTCATCCATCTCTTTCAGGCGTGCCAGCTGCTCTTTTGTAAGGTTTGAATCGAGCTCTTTTCTCATAGCCTTGACATTTGAATCAAGCTCCTTTCTGAAATTGCTCTGGGTTTCGCTGTTGAGTTTACCGTATTTATCAAGGATCAGGTCGATTTTAGCTTTCTGTGCTTCATCAGGTTGAATAGTTTTGTAAAATCCCTCCCTGAATCGTTCTTCAGAAAAATACATCCTCACCGGTTTGAGTCTGTGCAGGCGCAATTGTGCGGAAGTCAGCATTCCTATAACAAATCCGACGATGAGGGTAATAATTCCAAGCAATACCGGGCGTGTTTTCATAAAGTTGTCAATTTCCTGTTAACAGACATAAAATACTCTCATCATTGGTGTTTCCCAGTCCAAGAAATGAATCCATTGAAATGGACCCCTGAACAATAAAGATGGAAATCAGTAATAAAACAATGGCCGCAGCGCCGGTGAGAGCGATACGATAAAAAACACTATTCAGGCTGCGGACAAATTCCATTTCACGAACCACCGTATCCCCGGCAGCGAATACTTTGTCAAGAACACGGTCACTGAATCCTTCCCTGAACCTGAAAGCTACACCAGCCTCCTCTAATTTGCCGGAGGCCTTCCCAGGATCGCTCTCCACGTCGAGAGATCTGATTATTAATTCTTTTAAGTCTGAAATTTTCATAATACTTACAATTTCCTTAAGATATTCTTCATTTGTTCCTGAGCTCTTGACAGCCTTGAAAGGACTGTTCCGAGCGGCAGATCCAGTATTTCGGCGGTTTCTTTTGTTGAATAACCTTGCAGCATCCTCATTGCCACTATTATCCGGAATTTTGGATCGAGACTCCCCAGTGCCTTGTTGACCAGTTCTGAAGCTTCTTTTTTGTCTTCAGTCTCATAGTCAGCAACCTCAAACTCATACATTTCATTGTTCCCTTTCTGTGAGAACGTCGAAAAGAACCTTTTTCGTCTTTTTATTTCATTCAGGGTAAGGTTAACAGCTATTTTCTGAATATATGTCGAGAGCTTAGCCTCACCCCTGAATTCGGAAAGAGAATGGAACAGTTTGATAAATACATCCTGACCAATATCTTCCGAGAACACCGAATCGCCCAGCATGCTTTTTACGGTACGAGCAACCATGTTCTGATATCGTGTTACAATTTCACCGAAAGCTTGTTTATCGCCATCAAGTGATGCTTTTACCAGTTCATTTTCACTCTTCTGCCTGTACGATTCTTTAATCATACTCCTTATAGACAATTATAAACGTGACAATATTCCCTTTTGTTAATTTTTGTTAACATTCTCTTCACTATTCACCAGCTCCAACTCGTAATTAGTTGAATATCTGACCAGAAAAAGTTTCTGATTTTCAAATCCGTTATGGATGGAATTTCGTCTGAAATCGAATTCAGTATGAAGGAGATCGGGATTATGAATCTCAGGATGCAAAATAAACTCCTTCCCGTGTATGGCAAGCCCTGAAATAAAATAATAAACAATATCGTATCCCTGCCATGCATAACTCATTTCAGAGGGTTCGGTAAGGAATTTGGTGCGGAAATCAGCATTAAACTCAAGTATATCCTGTTGTTTATAGTCGATCCAGTATGGAGAATAGATCATAAGACCAAGATCGAAGCATACTTTATGGTCAATATTGTCGAGATATCTCATACCCGGATATCCAAAAACATCAATGTTGAATTTCCTGGTAAGTGCGTGAATATTTGTAAGCGACTCGCTCATAACCGGAGTATCTTCAGAAGCTATAATAATGACATTCCCGGTATTATCAGAGAGCGCATGGGAAAGCCTGTTTATTGAATCATTTCCAAAAACCGATCTGCTGTAAAAAACCATATCCCTGAGCCTTATTTCCTCAAAGGGCATCTTGTAACTCAGCTCATTAAGGATCATACTGCGGAATTTGCTGATATTCTGCAGCTCCTCCTCAGAATCTGAATGAATCAGAACGATGTTACTGTTCTGATAATCACCCAATTTTCTGGCAATGGCATTCTGGGCAACTTCAAGGGTCGAGCCTGCCATAAAGAGAAAAGGATTATCTTCCAGAACTGTGTTATTGCTCAGCTGGACAGGTGATACCACTGGAATTCCCAGACTTCCGGCGTAAGCTGCAACAACCGAAAGGTTTGTTGAATGCACCGGGCCAATTATAAGATCCATTTTATCAAGCTTTCCAGTTTTTATGAGTCTTAAAACTTCAGCAGTATCATTTTTTATATCAAAGACCTGAATATTGATATTAACGCCAAGTGTTCTTAATGTATCTGCTGCAAGCAACATTCCCACATACATTTCAACGAATCCAAGGCTCCTGGGGTAAATCCAGTCCTCTGAACGGGTTACATAATTGTATACTTTTTTCCCCTTTACTGTTTTTGAAGAATCAATGCTGGTCCTCGTTGAATTTTCTGACAGGTAAAATGGAAGGAGAACAGCAATGTTATATGAACCACTGAGGTTGCCGACCTGAGTATATCCCGAAGGCTTCTCAAGAAGAATAACTTGTTCTTCCAGGATGTCAGGCACTGTATCTGTCTCAACTACTTCAACAGACGGTTCTTCAGAGATTTTCATTCCCGGTATCCTGAGATAATCACCAACCTGCGGAAAACGCACATCCCTGTTCTCCCTTCTCAGCTCCCTTACAGTCAAACTATACTTGCGGGCAATGGAAGCCATTGTTTCTCCATTAATTACTTTGTGATAGTAGGCTTTGGTTTGCTGACTTGCAAAATTCTCCTTAACATTCATAAACGCTTTCCGTGGTATTGCTACCTCGTAACCAAGGGGGAGTTTGTTAATATCAATTCCGGGGTTACTCTGAACGATTTCGTTTTCGGAGACACTATATTTTTTTGACAGAAAATAGATTGTTTCTCCCGACTGGAGCTTGTGATAGATAAACTTTCTTCCATCGCGAATCGCATGCGATATGGAATCTGTTTGTGAATAAAGGGCTGGTGCTACAATTTTTTCGGGTATTCTGATACTCTGTCCTTCTTTCAGACCATTCAGTGCAGGAGGGTTTTCTCTTGTAAGTTCATCTGAAGTGATACCATAAGCTTTTGATATCGAATATATTGTCTCCCCTTTTTTTACTATATGAAGGTAATATGTGATACCGGAAATCACTATTTTATCCTTCGATCGTTCAACAGGAACCTGCGACCATACCATCGTACTGAATAACAGCATGATCAGAAATGAGATAAATATTCTCTTTTTTATCTGGTTGTTCATAATATTGATTAGAGTGTTTCCAGGAATTTCTGGCAATTCTTTTCAATTCTTGATCTTACATCCGAAATATCGGCCTTTTCAAATTTTTCACCGGTTATGTTCTCATACAGTTCTATATATCTTCCGGATACCTGGCTTACAAATTCCTCGCTCATTTCAGGCACTTTTTGTCCATGCTGACCCTGAAATCCATTTTCCATAAGCCATTCCCTTACAAATTCTTTGGATAACTGCTTTTGAGGTAAGCCCTTATCAAAACGATTCTGATATTCGTCAGCATAAAAGTAGCGCGAAGAATCAGGAGTATTGATCTCATCGATTAACATTATTTTTCCGTTTTTATTACCAAATTCATACTTGGTATCTACAAGAATCAAACCATGCTGCGCCGCAATCTCCGAACCTCTCAAAAAGACCTCCATCGTATACTTTTCGATAACAGCATAATCATCTTCCCCGACAAGTCCGCTTCTGAGGATTTCTTCTTTCGAAATATCCTCATCATGACGACCTTGTTCAGCTTTTGTCGTAGGAGTAATAATTGGAACTGGAAATTTCTCGTGTTCTTTCATTCCGTCAGGAAGAGTTATGCCACAGATCTTCCTTGAACCTGATTTATAAGTTCTCCACGAACTCCCAGTCAGATAAGCCCTTACTATCATCTCAAGAGGATATGGCTTGCAAATGTGACCGATCGTAACAGTCGGATCAGGAGTGGCAATCTTCCAGTTGGGAACAATATCGCCGGTGGCATCGAGAAATTTGGCCGCAATCTGGTTAAGCACCTGCCCCTTGTATGGAATTCCTTTCGGAAGGACAACATCAAAAGCTGATATCCTGTCGGACACTACCATCAAAAGGTACTTGTCATCAATGTTATAGACGTCCCTTACTTTCCCCTTATATATGCTTTTCTGTCCGGGAAAGTTAAAATCTGATGCCAAAATAGTCTTTTCCATAAATCGTTGTTGTAAAATTGTTTTCCAGGTTCCTTATTAGCCCCCCTTCAGGGGGGATGGGGGGTTGTTTTCTTCTTTTTCATATGCCCTCACAATCCTCTTGACGAGCTTGTGACGGACAATATCTCTCTCATCAAATCTGATAATTGAGATGCCATCAATCTCGGCAAGAATTCTCATTGCCTGCAGCAAACCTGATTCCGATCTTTTTGGAAGATCGATCTGTGTCGTATCTCCCGTCATAATAAATTTTGAGCTAATACCCATCCTCGTGAGAAACATCTTCAGCTGGCTGATCGTTGCATTCTGGGCTTCATCGAGGATCACGCACGCATTTTCAAGTGTCCTGCCTCTCATGAAAGCAAGTGGTGCTATCTGTACGGTTCCATCTTCCATCCATGTCTCGAGTTTCTTGAAAGGGATCATGTCATGAAGTGCATCATACAAAGGCTGAAGATAAGGATCGAGTTTGTCCTTCATATCGCCGGGCAGGAAACCGAGTCTTTCCCCCGCCTCTACTGCTGGACGGGCAAGAATTATCTTCTTCACCTCCCTCTCCTTCAATGCCTTAACTGCCAATGCGATGGAAGTATATGTTTTGCCTGTCCCGGCAGGACCTTCCGCGATTATCAGATCATTGGTTTTATAATCGCTTACGAGATTAACCTGATTCACTGTCCTTGCTCTTATCGGTTTACCGCTGGTCCCGAACACTATCACCTCTTCAAACTCACCGTTTGATGCAGATTTCAAATGTTCCGCATCAAAGAAATATTTTTCAATGTCCTGTTCTTCAAGCCTGTGATATTTCTGATAATATTCGAGGATCTCATTGAACTTTTCAGCAAATAAGGTAATCTCTCGTTCCTCTCCCATGCATTTCAGCTCATTTCCCCGTGCGACAATCTTAATTTTAGGGAAGAACCCCCTGATCTTATCCAGAAGCGAATTATTCGTACCATAAAAGACTACAGGATCAATATCTTCAAGAAATATGAGTAATTCTGTCATTTAAACTATCTAAATCCTTAAAATTTCCACCTTTTATTCAACATGGTTAATTTAAGTCATTTTCCTCCACCCCTAAATCGCTGTCAGCTGGCGGGGATTTATATAACAATCGTTTAACCCCCCTTAGGTGGAAGGAGGCGTTTAACCGGTTTGTAAAAAAGATTACCAGAACCTTGACAAAGTAAGCTTATTTTTTCTTTAGAAGATTATCTTTGTCTTAAGTTTTTTCCCTATGGCAGTAATAACCCTGACAACTGAATGGAGGCCTGACGATATTTACAACGGGGTCATAAAAGGAAAGCTTTGCAATTTGTGTCCGGGAGCAACTATTATTGATAATGCTTCAAATATTACACCATTTGATATCTCGCATGCTTCTTTCGTGATAAGGAACACATTCGAGAATTATCCTGAGGGTTCTGTACACATAATTTGTGTTCACTCAGAAGCCCAAAAGGGTGAAGGTTACTTAATAATAAAAGCAAGAGGGCATTTTTTTATCGGGACAGACAATGGCATTTTTAATCTTATACTTAATGCTGATCCTGAAGAGATCATTAAGATCGATCCTGCCGGGATAAATGATGAACTTGAAATATTTGCTAAGGCTGCATCAGGGCTGTTGGCCGGCAAACAACCTTCTCAGTTGGGGACCCCGATAAAGAAGATCAGTGAAAGCCTGCCTCTTAGGGCTACGATCGATTCTGATGTGATAATAGGTAGAATTATCTTTATTGACTCATACGGAAATGCAATTTCCAATATAACCAGGGAAATATTTTACAGGGTATTTGATACCAGGGAATTCAGAATATATATCCAGAGTAATAAGAACTACACGGAACATATTTCAAAGACATACAGTGATGCGCCTGTAGGCGACCTGCTTGCCAGGTTCAATTCGCTTGAACTTTTAGAAATTTCTATTAATGGGTCTAATGTATCAGAATTGCTGAGCATCGAAGTCGGATCTGCGGTAAGGATCGATTCCACAAGCAAAACTGCCCCATCCAACCGGTTGTTTTAAAAACATTAATGATGACTGACCAAGAAAAAAGCTGCGAGGAGTTTAGAAAACTCCTTGATATAATTGATGAACTAAGGATTAAATGTCCATGGGATAAACAGCAAACCAACGAAAGCCTCAGGAAGCTCACAATTGAAGAGACTTACGAACTGGCAGATGCTATTTTTTCAGGTGATAATGACGGGATAAAGAATGAGCTCGGGGATCTGATGCTTCATATTGTGTTCTATGCCAAAATAGCCATGGAAAAGAACTTTTTTTCAATGACAGAAGTGTTAAAAGGCATAAATGAGAAGCTTATTTATCGTCATCCCCATGTCTTCGGTGAAGTCAGTGTATCAGGTGCTTCAGAGGTTGAAAAGAATTGGGAACATCTAAAAATAAAAGAGAACTCCGGTTACAAGCCGGTATTATCAGGTGTTCCCTCTTCCCTACCGGCTATAATCAAAGCCAACAGGATACAGGAAAAAGTCAGAGGTGTTGGGTTCGATTGGGAGGATCGCAGTCAGATATGGGAT
>CAZCQC010000422.1:0-2993 GCA_964500155.1 uncultured Rikenellaceae bacterium
ACCAAAAATCAGCATCCTCGCGCTCTCGGGAAATTCAGCGAACGACTTATCATCAATAATTTCAGCGGAGATCTCCTTCACTGTCCTGCCCTCTGAAGTAAGCACTGAATAATAAACCTCCATACGGCGGGCATCAAGCATCGGGACAAACAATGATTTTTCATCGAGCCCGTATTTCTTTCTCAGATCATCGCTTATCCCATGGAACATTGAAAGGGTGGTCTCAATTCCAATCAGGGGTATCGATGCGGCATAAGCTATCCCTTTGGCAGTGGAGACCCCTATCCGAAGCCCGGTATATGAGCCTGGTCCCTTGCTTACGGCCACTGCTTCCAGGTCGCCTGCCCGGAGTCGTGCCCCTGAAAGAAGCTCTTCAATAAAAACAGTAAGCCTCGAAGCATGAGATTTATCCTCGGAGCTCTCCTTAAGAGCCACTATTCCTCTGCTGTCGCAAAGCGCAACTGAACAAACAGGTGTTGAAGTCTCAAGACATATTATCATGTCAGATGATACCCGGAATTAATCCACTGAAAAGAGGTCATCCTTTTTTACGATTTCTATGAGGGTACTGTCGGACAGTTTCTTGCTGATTGCACTGAAAGGAGCTGAGATCACGCGGTCACCTTCTGAAACACCCGAAATTATCTCGATATAGGTATTATCCTGAATTCCTGTCTTTACATCTTTTGCAAGAGCACGCTCACCATCCGTTATAAATACGAGTGTGCGGATATCCTCATCCGATAATGTTTTGGTAACTTCCGTGGTATCAGTACGGGTAGTCACCGATTGAATGGGAACTGTTATGATCCCCGGTTTTATTTCCGTACGGATATCGACAGTAGCCGACATTCCCGGTCTGAGCGGATGCTCATTCCCTTTATCTGTCAGGTCTTTATAAGATTCAGAAAGAACAAGGATCTTTACATCAAAGTTGGTTACCTGGTCAGCGGATACCCCTGTTGTCTTTGCTGAGTTTGCCATTTCCGTGACGATTCCCCTGAACTTGTAATCGACATATGCATCAACCTCTATGGTTGCGGTATCGCCCAGCTTAACGCGAGGTATATCGTTTTCGTTCACTTCGACCTGAGCCTCCATCCTTGAAAGATCAGCAACCCTTAGCAGTTCAGTACCGGCCATCATCCCGGTCCCTGCCACTCTTTCACCAAGCTCCACCAGAAGCATTGAGACGGTCCCTGACATTGGTGCATAAATTGATGTTTTGACAAGGTTCTCATTTGCCTCCTTAAGCGAGGCCTCGGTACTTATTACCGAATACTTTGCAGCGTCAACCTCGGCTTTTGCGACAGAATATGAAGCTTCAGCCTGCTCAAATTCCGATTTTGATATAGTCTGCTCTTCGAAGAGCTGTTTTGTCCTTTTGTACGAGAGCTCAGCCTGTATATACTGGGCTTCGGCCTGGGCAAGCCTGGCGCGCGCAGAACTTATAGCAGCCATCGACCTGTCTTTTTGAGAGATATAGATATCGGGTTTGATCCTGAGCAGCAACTGCCCTTTTTCAACATGATCGCCTTCCCTGACAGTCAGTTCAACAATTTCTCCCGATACGTCAGGGGTGATTTTTACCTCTTTTTCAGGCTGGATCTTGCCGTTAGCGGTTATTGTTTCGACAATTGTACGCTTTTCCACATTCTCAACGGCTACCTTTACAGTGGCAGCTTTTCCGAACCAGCCGGCTTTCTTTCCAACAATTGCAAAGATGAGCAGGAGAATAACGGCAGGAACGAGGATCTTAAGTATTTTCTGGTTTTTCATGATTATAGACCTTGTTTTGGGATTTATTTATTCAGGTTAAGGGGTAATCCTTTGTAGAAATCAAGAACTTTTGTTTTAAAAATGAATTCATATTTTGCCTGCGACATATCAGACTGTGCATTCAGAAGTTGAGTTTTTGATGCATTGTAATCGAAAGGAGTTATCATTCCCACATTAAATTTCTGTTCGGTATATCTGAATGATTCCTCAGTTGAGCTTACTGCCTTGGAGCTGGCATTGTATTTCTTCAGAGCGGCAACAGCATCGGTGTATGCCTGCTGTATGTTCTTGTAAAGTTCTTTCTTTGATCCTTCAAGAGTGTACTGGCTGCTTTCGACCGACAGCTTTGAATTAGAGATATTCTTATTCACCTGCAATCCGTTTAACAAAGGGATGCTCATCGATACACCAAGCCCGTAGTTCTTGTTGTTCTTAAGCTGTTCCTCAAATGACTGAAATCCCGGTATATCTTTAATAAATGAATACCTGGTTCCGAAAGTATGACTGAGAGATATGCTGGGGCTTCTTGCTCCTTTGGCGATCTTCAGGGCATATTCGCTTGCGGTCAGCTTAAGTTCAGAGCTCTTTATTTCAGGTCGCGATTGAGCTGCAAGATCATATATTTCATCAATATTGCCGGTAACAACAGAGTTCTGTTCCACAGTGATTTCGGGAACCACAATTTCGAATCCTGCGGGTGATTCCAGCTCGAGCAGCTGCGTCAAATTGAGATAAGAAGTCTCAAGCTGGTTTTTCATAGTTATCAGGCTGAGCTCTTCCTGCGCGGCCTGCGCTTCAATCTGAAGAAGGTTTCCACGGGCTACACTACCTGCATCAACAAGCTTTTTTGTCTTTTCAATCTGCTGCAGGGTGATGTTAAGCTGGTTTTCATTTGCTGACGCAAGCTCCTTGTTGAGAAGGATCTGGAGATAGGCAAGGGCAACACTAAGGGCGACATTGTCGCGGATCCTTTGCAGGTCCTGTTCTCCGGCCAGAAGTTCATATTTGTTTTTCTGAATCGTATTGAGGTTCTGGAGACCGTTAAACAGGTCCGTTCTTCCTCCCAGGTAGAAATAATCCTGAAGAACAGTCTGGTTGTAAAAAGTATACGTGTTCTGGTCAAGAGCCCTTCCAAATGAATAATCATGGGATGCCTGGCCATTGATTGTCGGAAGGAGACTGAGCTTAGACTGATCCAGTGAATTCTTCTGAAC
>CAZCQC010000423.1:0-4277 GCA_964500155.1 uncultured Rikenellaceae bacterium
TAACGGAATAGTTGGTGTTATCGGTCCGAACGGAGCCGGAAAAACAACCCTTTTCAGGATGATAATGAGTCAGGAAAAACCGACCAAAGGAGATTTTGAGATTGGAGAAACAGTTATACTTGGATATGTCGATCAGGCACATGCTGATATCGACCCTGCCAGGACAGTATATGAAGTTATTTCAGGCGGTCAGAATGATGTTATGGTAGGGAACAGACTTGTCAATGCCAGGGCATATGTCTCGAGGTTTAACTTTACCGGAGCAGACCAGGAGAAGAAGTGCGGTGTTCTGTCGGGCGGGGAAAGGAACAGGCTCCATCTTGCGCTTACACTTAAGTCGGGAGCAAATGTCCTTCTTCTCGACGAACCGACAAACGACATTGATGTGAACACCCTCAGGGCTCTGGAAGAGGGGCTTGAGAATTTCGCCGGTTGTGCTGTGATTATCTCCCACGACAGGTGGTTCCTCGACAGGGTCACCACTCATATGCTCGCTTTTGAAGGCGAGTCAAAAGTCGTCTGGTTCGAAGGGAACTATTCCGATTATGAGGAGAACTATAAGAAACGGGTAGCAGATACAACACCGGTCCGGATCAAGTACAAGAAACTGGTGTAATTACCACCTCACCCCAAACCCCTCTCCTGAAAGAGAGGGGCTTCCAAAACGGCTCTCCTACCGGGAGAGCCTGCTCCGCTTCGGAGGGAGGTGGGTTAATTAAATGTATAATTGACAATGTATTATGTACAAAATGAACAGGGTAAATCTTATCATATTGGCTGCAGTTATTTTGATAACAATTTTGTCATCAATATCTGTTACCGCCCAGATTGGAAGGCGATTCCCATCAGAAAAGAAGATCGTGACTGACCCAGTTACCGGAACTCAACTGACGTTTCTGACAAGCACACCGGCCGGAGACTCAAAAATCTATCAGACGCATCGTCAATGGACAGCCGACGGCAAATGGCTTATTTTCAGATCCGGAAGGATAGCAGGCGAAACACTGGCTGTTAATGAGAAGACAGGAGTAATGGTCCAGGTGTCGGAAGGGGGCTATATGGGAATGCTGACACTGGCGCAGAAATCAATGAAGCTCTATTTCATGCGCATGGTTCTCAGGCAACCCGGTCAGACTCGGGGCGGACCAGTGCAGATAGTCGAGGTCAACCTCGAAAAGCTGCTAGCCGATAGTGAAGTGGGAACATTGAAAAAGGAGAATGAATATCAGAAAGTCTGCGGAACAATCCCGGCTGAAATAGGTGCCGGAGGAGACATGGCTCTTGATGCTGACGAAGAATGGGTCTATTACAGGGTGGGGAGAGATGAAGCTGCAAAACATCTGCCTGAAGGAACTAAATTGGAACCGAATTTCGGTCCGAGGAATATGGGTGCAGGACCTTCAGGGATCGGGAGCCTGAATATTAAAACAGGAGAGATTAAATTTGTTGTGGCAGTTCCCTTTCAGGTTGGCCATATCCAGACAAATCCATGGGTACCGGGCGAGATAGTATTCTGCTGGGAAACCGGTGGGAAAGCTCCCCAGAGAACATGGACGGTGATGTCGGATGGATCAGGGCTTCGTCCTCTTTACCCTGAAGCAGAATATGAATGGATCACTCACGAAGCGGTCATAACAAAAGATGAAGTTGCGATTGCTATTATGGGTCACCGGAAAATAGGCACCCCTCTTCAACCGGTTGACCCGGCCAACCCGGGCCAGGAGACAGCCTGGGGTCCTTCAGGGACACGTGAAAAACCAACAGGATTGGGAATTGTGAACCTGAGAACCAGGGAAATGACAATAGCCGGACAAACTCCTTCCGGAAGCGGACTGTGGCATGTGAATGGCTCAGAAGACGGCAGATGGGCAGTGGGAGATGATTTTGCCAGGAATATCTATCTTATCGACAGGCATACTCATGAGATGATCCTGCTTTCGTCAGGACATAAAACAACTGCATCAGATCATCCTCATCCAACCTTCAGTCCTGATGGGACCAGAATAGAAATCCAGTCAGCAATGTTGTCTGAAAATAACAGGTCAATGAATATTTGCATAATTCCCGTACCTGAAGACTGGCTGAACCGGAAGTATTAAAAAGGCGTAACGGCATTAAGGCCTAATGGCACAAAGACTTAACTAATATAGAATTCCCCCTTTGAAGGGGGTAGGGGGATGTAGGTTATTTAAACAGCTTCGGAGCAAACTCCGAAAGGTAAACCCTCCAGTTGGTCCATGTGTGACCACCCTCGCTTTCCCTGTATTCATAAGGCATCTTCATACTATCAAGTTTTTTCCTGAATTCTTCATTATACTTGAAAAGGAAATCTGTCTTACCGATGCCTATCCAGTAGAGCTTGTAGCCGTTTGTCATTTGCTGGTTAAGGCTTGCATCTAAATTGTCATATACTTTCGATGTGACCTTCGTATCGGGTAAAATAGCGGCAGAAAAGAGTCCAATGTAATCGAAGGTATCAGGATAATACCTTGAAATATGCAATGAGTGAAACCCACCCATTGACAATCCGGCAATTGCACGACCCGATTTTTTGGGGATCACACGATAGTTGCTTTCGACAAATTTTATAATATCCTGAAATGACTCCTCGTATTTTCCGTCCATTGTATTTGGCAGTTGCATGGTAGGTTTATATAAGCCAAGACCTGATTCTCCGGGTGCAGCTTCCTGCACAACGTTCCCGTTCGGCATTACAACCAGCATTGGTTTCGCCTTTCCCCCTGAAATAAGATTGTCGAGGATCTGCGATGTCCTGCCGAGATTTATCCATGCTTCTTCATCGCCACCCATTCCGTGAAGAAGGTATAACACAGGATATTCTGTTTTGCTGTTTTCGTACCCTGCCGGAGTGTAAATTGTTATGCGCCGGTTAATGCCAAGTGATGGTGAATTATACCATCGTCTTGTAACTGATCCGTGCGGAACATTATTGACTTTATACAGGTCAGCTTTTCCTCCGCCGATAATAAGTACATTAGTTACCGAAGCAACATCGCGGATCATATAAACATTGTTCGGATCAGTACATTTAACGCCGTCAACGATGAATGAATAGCTGTAAAGATCTGATGGAAGTACTGCTGTCGTAATTGACCAGATCCCTTTATCTCCTTTTATCATTATTTCCGAGCCGGGGGTATAACCCTTTGCCGGCATCCAGTCGCCTGATATTTTAACCTCTTTTGCATCAGGAGCCTGGAACCTGAATGTTACCGAATTATCTGCATTTATTTCAGGGGATGTAATATTAGCACCTCCGAAAAGAGCCTGCTGGGAAAATGAAGTCCGGCAAATCAGAATGATCGTTAAAAACGTAAGAATCAGGGTTTTTTTCATGTTGCGGATTTTAAAAATGATTAAGTGTCTGAAATGAATTGACAATTGGCAAATTTAGGGAAATGATTTCATTACAATGTACTATTATTTTCCATTCTTAACCATGTAGATTTGAGTTGTATTATATAGATTTGCATTAAGAATTTGAATTCTCTAATATCTCGCTCGAATTAATTTCTTGGTGCTATCTTGTTATTTCTGAATAATGCGTCGGAAACGCAAAAATATCAGATTAAGGAATTTTGATTACAGGTGTGAATGTTCACATTATATAACAATTTGCACAAAAGACAGAAAATGTTTTCTGGGGAATATTAAAGAGGGGAAGCTGGAACATTCTCCGATCGGTGATATTGCAAATTCGTTCTGGATGGATATTCCTCATCATTTTCCATATGTTATGTTGGATGAATATATCATCATGCCCAATCATATCCATTGTATTTTAAAATTGGATTATTCAACATCAAAGACACGCGATGAACAAATAGGGACATGCCCTGGCATGTCCCTATTACCAAACAATACCAATATTCGTCAAAAACAATTCAACAAATTTGGTCATCCCGTTCCAGGATCTGTTTCGGTAATAATAAATCATTTTAAATCGGCGGTAAAACGATGGTGCAATAAAAACGGATTTGAATATTTTTTATGGCAACCCCGGTTTTATGACAATATTGTCAACAATAAAAGCGATCTGATAAGAATCAGGGAATATATAAAATCAAATCCGGCAAAATTGGCACAATTAAATAAAATTTGAACAGAACAATAATATGATAAAACAAGGACATGGCATGGAAGAAAAGGATCTAACATTTTAAAATAGACATACCATACCATGTCTTATTTTAAATATCACGAATTCAATATATCCTCTGTGATTTTTATTGCATCAAGAATGCATTTTTCACACA
>CAZCQC010000424.1:0-9243 GCA_964500155.1 uncultured Rikenellaceae bacterium
TTCTCAACTGAAATATTATACGATCTAATTGTCAAAAAATTCCCTAAATTTGCAGTCCGGTTTTCAGAAACAAATACCAATCCGATAAACTATCTATAAAATGGAAAAAGTTAAAACACATGAAGCTGAGATATCAGTAGAGGAGAGACTAAGAGCGCTGTATGGTCTGCAGCTGGCTGATTCAGAGATAGATAAAATAAAGACACTTAGAGGTGAACTGCCGCTTGAGGTACAGGATCTTGAGGATGAGATTGCAGGACTTGAAACAAGGCTGGGTAACCTGAGGGAAGAGGTTGTTGGCCTTGATAAGGCAGTTTCAAAAAAGAATATTGAAATATCCGAAGCTGAAGCTCTTATAAAGAAATATGAGGAGCAGCAGAAGAATGTAAGGAATAACCGTGAGTTCGATTCTCTCTCAAAAGAGATTGAATTTCAGAATCTTGAGATCGAGCTTTTCAATAAAAAGATCAAAGAGTATTCAATTCAGATTGAAGAAAAGAAACTGGTGATCGCCGACTCAGAAGCAACTCTTGCCGACCGTCAGTCGGACCTTGAAAATAAGAAGGCTGAACTCGATGAGATTATTTCAGACACCCAGAAGGAAGAAGAGGGTTTATACAAAAAATCTGAAAAAATTCAGGCTGTGATTGAAGAGAGGCTGCTGACTGCCTATAAGAGGATTCGTTCAAATGCAAGGAACGGTCTTGCAGTGGTTCCCGTGCAGCGTGATGCTTGCGGAGGCTGTTTTAACCAGATCCCTCCCCAGAGACAGCTCGATATCAAATCGCGAAAGAAAATTATTGTCTGCGAATATTGTGGCAGGATCCTTGTTGATGATGAGATAATAAGTGAGAGCCATCTTTAATTAGGGAATTATTAATTATTAGATATAACCTCATTCCCAAACCCCTTCTCCTGAAAAAGAAGGGGTTCTTCTTTTTTATTCCTAATTTTGCAATGATAATTCATCAACGCGTTTATGATTACCTCCGAATTTCAAAACCTGATCGCCGAGGGCATTCCAGACACACTGCCTGAACCAAGACCTTATGATCAGAACATCAATCATGCCCCTAAAAGAAAGGATATACTCGACACTGAAGAGAAAAAGCTCGCAATTAAAAACGCTTTGCGATATTTTCCGGTCCGCTTTCACAAAATTCTTGCCGGTGAATTTGCCCGGGAACTTAATGACAGGGGAAGGATATATATGTACAGGTTCAGGCCTGAGTATGAGATTAAAGCGAGGCATATTGATGATTTCCCGTACCGGTCAAGGAATGCAGCTGCAATAATGCTGATGATTTTAAATAATCTCGATGAACAGGTCGCCCAGCACCCTCATGAGCTTATAACATACGGAGGTAACGGGGCAGTTTTCCAGAACTGGGCTCAGTACCGTATGACCATGAAGTACCTCTCAGAAATGACAGACGAACAAACTCTGGTTATTACCTCAGGTCATCCACTTGGCCTTTTCCCCTCCCATAAGGAAGCGCCAAGGGTTGTAGTGACCAACGGAATGGTAATCCCAAACTATTCATCACAGGATCACCTGGAGAAATTCAGCGCACTTGGTGTTTCACAGTATGGTCAGATGACAGCAGGTTCATATATGTATATTGGTCCTCAGGGTATTGTCCATGGTACAACAATAACAATACTCAATGCATGCCGCAGGATTGAATGTGAGAAAGATGGAAAGGAACTGAAACTGTTCGTTTCATCAGGACTTGGTGGCATGTCGGGAGCCCAGCCAAAAGCTGCAGGAATTGCAGGTGTAATTTCCGTTATTGCTGAAGTAAATCCAAAAGCCGTCAAAACAAGGTTCTCCCAGGGTTGGGTTGATGAGGTTTTTTCCGATATTGATAAGCTTATCAACAGGGTGCTTGAAGCTAAAAGGGAAAACAAGGTTGTTTCCATTGCATTCAACGGAAATATTGTTGACCTGTGGGAACGGCTTTCCAATGATAACATCAAGGTTGATCTCGGATCAGATCAGACTTCACTTCATAATCCCTGGGCAGGAGGTTATTATCCTGCAGGGATCACATTTGAAGAATCAAACCGGATGATTTCGACTGATCCTGAACTATTCCGGGAACTTGTCAGAGAATCTTTGAGAAGGCAGGTCAAGACTATAAATCAGCATTGCGAAAGGGGAACATATTTCTTCGACTATGGAAACGCTTTTCTACTCGAAGCTTCCAGGGCGGGTGCAGATATTCTTAATTCGTCAGGAGAATTCAGATATCCTTCCTATGTTGAGGATATTATGGGTCCGATGTGCTTTGATTACGGCTTCGGACCTTTCAGATGGGTCTGCTGCTCAAATGATCCTGCAGACCTTGACATCACCGACAGTATCGCCACTGAAACCCTTGAGAAAATACTCATAGATTCTCCAAAGGAGATAAAACAGCAGATGTATGATAATATCCGATGGATAAAGGAAGCCGGAAAAAACAGTCTGGTGGTAGGTTCACAGGCAAGAATTCTTTATGCTGATGCTGAAGGAAGAACAGCAATAGCCAAAGCATTTAATTCAGCCATAAGGCAAGGGACTATTTCGGCCCCGGTTGTAATTGGAAGGGACCATCATGATGTTTCGGGCACCGACTCACCTTTCAGGGAGACCTCCAATATCAGGGATGGTTCAAAATTCACTGCCGATATGGCGGTTCAGAATGTCATCGGAGATGCATTCCGCGGTGCGACATGGGTCTCTTTGCACAATGGCGGAGGAGTCGGATGGGGAGAGGTGATAAATGGTGGTTTCGGGCTGGTGCTTGATGGAACAGAGGAGACTGAGATCAAACTAAAAAGGATGATTCACTGGGATGTAAATAATGGTATCGCAAGAAGAAGCTGGGCAAGAAATGAGGGTGCAATGTTCACCCTTGAAAGGGAAATGAGAAGAACCCCGGAGCTGAAAGTTACAGTTCCCTGTATTGCTGACGACAAGCTTATTGAGGAAGCGATAAAAATGGTGTGAGGTGCTGGGTACGGGGTCCGAGGTTTTACCTCCCTGCCCCCCCTAAAGGGGGATTCTTAAAAGCTCCCATTTAAGCCCCCTTCAGGGGGTTGGGGGTGATTTTTTCAGAAGAACAACCGCCAGCGCTACCACTCCTTCTTCTCTGCCGGTAAAGCCCAGTTTTTCGGTTGTTGTTGCTTTAATAGAAATGTTTTCGGAAGCTGTTTCCAGAATGGCTGAAATGATATTCTTCATTTCACAGGAATATGATGATATTTTGGGATTTTCAAGGCAAACTGTGCAGTCAATATTGATAACGCTGTATCCTATATCTCTTATCAGGCCATAAGTTCTTTTCAGAAGGATTTTGCTGTCGATCTTTTTATATTCCGGATCAGAATCCGGGAAATGATAACCGATGTCTCTTAATCCTGCAGCTCCCAGAAGAGCATCGCAAACAGCATGAAGAAGGACATCCCCATCGGAATAAGCAACACATCCGCGTTCAGATGGGATCATGACCCCCCCGAGCCATAAGTCGAGCCCTGGTTCAAGACGGTGAAAATCAATTCCCTGTCCAATTCTGATATTCATTTTAGCTAATTACCGTTTTTCTGTAATGCATTAATATCGAATGCAAGTGAGAAGCGGAGTGTTCTTGCAAGTGGATGATTTGAAACTGTTGGCATCAGGTATGAGAAATCGATCGTGAAGCCCTTAAGCTTGAATCCTGCCCCGGCGGTAAAATATTTCCTGTTGCCTTTACTTTCATTTTCATGAAAATATCCGGTCCTTAATGCAAACTGGTTATTGTACCAATATTCGAGACCAATTGAAGAAGTGATCTCACGTATCTCTTCCTTGAATCCTCCGGGTGCATCATAGAAAGACTGGAATATTGCTACAGGAACTCCAACATTAGGATCTTTACCGTCAATTATTTCCATATCGTTATTATAGATTGGAGGAGTAGGTACCAGAAGCTTGTTGAAATCAATAGCAAGAGTGAGTTTATTGAATTTGTCAAAATTAATTGTTCCAGCTCCGCCAAGCCGCATATTCATTGGGATGAAGTCGGAGGTCTGGCCATCGGAGTAACTCATTTTTGAACCGATATTGGAGAAATTGAGTCCGAACGCCAGCTCACCATCCTTACTGAAGATACTGATATCTTTCCGGTAATAGCCTGAAATATCTGCTGCAAATGAAATTCCCGGCTTTGTTGCATCACCACCTGAATATGAACCGCCGGTCAGATTTGAATAGATGAATCTGAAAGCAATCCCTCCCGAGAAGTTTTCTGCAAAAATTCTTGAATAACCCAGGTCAAAAGCCAGTTCATTTGGTTTAAAAGTCCGTTCAAGGTTACCGAAATCATCAGTAAATGGAACGTCTCCCAGCGATGAATATAAAAGACTTCCGCTTGCCACCTGTTTTTCGTCAATCCTGTAATATCCTGTTAAATACGCAATATTGATATCAGGAACAAGGTTCCTTAACCATGGTGAATATGATATTCCAACACCCGCCTTCCCCTCGATAAAAGCAAATTTTGCAGGATTCCAGTGCTGACTGTAAGCATCCGGTGAAGTTGCTACACCGGCGTCGCCCATTGCCCCTGCTCTTGAATCGGGCGCTATGGAAAGAAATGGAACTACTGTCTGAATAGCATTTAATTCCTGTGAATAAATCTGCACGGTGCCGGCAAATAGCAATACGAATAATATAACTGGAGTAATTTTTTTCTTCATACTGATTTATATCTTTTTTAGATTTCGCAAATATAAAACAAATAAATCGGCGACTTATTGTGTGGTTGTTAATAAATGATCATTCTCCCTGAAATAGTGGAAGTTTCACCACTTCCAGCAGTGATCGTAACCATGTACGGATAAACACCCCTACCTGCTCTTTGTCCGCCTGATGTATGACCATCCCATTCCACAGGGAAAAGCCGGTACCCAGTTGAAGGAATATTAGCTTTTAATATTCTGATTACCAGGCCGTTTAAGCTGAATATAGTTACGGTTACATCAAACATTTCATCGGGTCGATTATGCTCTGCACTGATTTTTGTTCCTTCAATGAAAGGATTTGGATAGTTAAAAAGGTTTTTTAGGATGAATTTTTCTCCCTTTTCGACCAGGAAGATTACTGATTTCTCACTCGAATTGTTGAAATTATCCCAGGCCTTCAGGGTGATGATGTGATTTCCCGGACTAAGCCCTGAGAAATTGTAAATCAGACTTCCTTTACTGTAGCTTCCGAAGTCATTCTCAAAATAATTATTAAGAATAAAGGGAGTTGAGCGATCATCGTCAAGCCAGCATAAAAGATCGTGTCCTATCCCTGTTCCCACAGTATTGATCCCTCCAATGTCTTCTATCAGTGCCAGCAGTCTTGGATTGCTGTCGGTTATTCCTCCGCTGCGAAAAAGGGTATCGTTAATATAGAGACTTATTGCTGGTCCCTCGGTATCGCTATTATTGTTGTTGCTGAATCCTCCGGTGACGATACCCGAAAAACTACCGTTCATATCAATTGCCTCGTCATTTGCATAGTAACTTATCTTCCCCTTTCCCGGTAAATAATCAATATCCCTCGGAACCATGAATGTGAACCTGAATCTACCGTTTTCTACCCTTGTCTTACCGCTGAAAAGGATATTATTCTGTTCCTCAAATTGCATTTTCTGTCCATCGTCGTTGGCAAGTGTTTGGATTTCCGTCGGTTTCCCGAAGATCACCGGCGCAACGACACCATTAAAATCAGCTGACTGGTTCCCTGAATTATCTTCAATATGACCGGCCACCGTAATCAATGACAGCGCTTTTAAAGTATCGATAATGCCACCTGCCGGTACGTTGTTTATAGAATCAGTAACAACATTACCATGCCATGGATATGAAAGCCTTAAAGCAGGATCGCCGAGCAGAAGGAAGTTCCTTTTATTTGTATTGTTCCCCGACATGTTCTTTGCAATCCTTATTATGTCTCCCAGTCTCTGAGCCTTCCCTTCCTGATCATGGCCGAAGGCAACATCAAAAATATTTCTGTTGAGAGCATAATTTGGTGCTGAATATACAAGTCTTGTTGTTGACATCAATGCGATAGCACCTCCTTTACGGTAAAGGAGTATCTTTTCACCCGATGAAGGTTTTCCGGTTATGCTTCCGGAAACGCTGTTTATCGTTATTTCATCAAATCTGCTGAATTCGCATGTTGCGGTGATAAAAAGTGGAAGCTTTGAAATATTTTGCCATCTGTCAATATCTTCGGGTGTGATTACTCTTTCGTGTGCCAGGCTTGTTTCATTTCCGTGTCCAATATAATTAAAAACGAGTGTCCCGGAATTTATCCTGTCACTTATCGCCTTAGTCACTTCAGGATAAAACTGGCCGGTTGATGTAGTTATCTGATTATAAGCATCAAAATAGATTTTATCGACATTCACCCAGGGAGCATGCTCCGCGACTAAAGCTGAAAGACCTTCAGCATCTGACATATGAGTATTGCCGTCCTCATCATCTGCAGCTATGCAAACGACATTTTTCCAGTCACCCTGGTTGGCAGGACTCATGTAACCTTCGATTTTTGAAAGGACTATTCCGGCATCAGTAGTATCCGATACAGGGATCCTTCCTATACCGAGATCCTCAGTGCCGGATTCTTCGCCTTCCCCATTTTCGAGTAACCCATAAAAATCATCGGAAGTAAATGAGGAGATTATTATGTTTGAATTCCGGGTCTGGTATGTCGGTATATAGTTTGTATTTCCCGGAGGTGGAATCTTATTTTCAAAAGATCCATCTCCGAATAAAAGCAGGTATTTTAGAGGATGATCAGTACCCTTCTGAAGCAGGAACTTCATCCTCAAGAAATTCCTTATGGCAACAATATCCGGAATACCACCTGAAAATTCATTGTAAATCTGTTCCGGAGTTACAACGAGTGATGCGAGACCGCTGTTCTTCCTGTGCATTTCAGCAAGACGCAGAGCGTAAGTAATAAACAATGGATGAGTTACAATTATCATATCAGCTGCGGATGAAGAGTGAAGGTCCTGGTTGGGCAATGCCGCAGGTTTTATTACAGGTATTATGGTGCCGCTGTTCAGGAAGGCGGTAAAAGTCCTAAGGGTATCAGTTGAAAGTTTAAAAAGTATATCCTCACCCGTTCTGGTATACCGGATAATTTCAGGTGATACAGGATCTGTTACATCCCAGATCTGGACACCTTCAACTGAGCTCTTGATTGTGAATTCTGTAACAATCCCGGTTCCCGATGATTTTGAGTCAGTGAAACTTAATGTTACCCCTTCAAATTTATTCAGTCTTCTGGCGTGAAGTTTCACATAATCGATCCATCCTTTTGCTGATATCTCGCCATTATTCGCAAATGAAACTTTAAAAGCAGGCTGGGTGGATGACGGAACAAATTCCCCTTTTGTCATTTCGGCCTGTGCAAAAGTCCCTGTTGTGGAGGTAAGGTTGATCCCGTTGACAGGAACTGTTCCTATAATGGATCCGTTTTCAGTAAATCTGAAAATCGTTGAAACAGATGCTCTTGCAAGAACCCTTATCGTATATTTTATCTTATCGGCAGTTACAATATCTTTAAATCCGGGATTTACTTCAAGTTCCTTTGAATAACTTGCAGGCTGGTACCATTCTCTTCCCGAATGGAGAAGGTTGTCACTCTCCTTTTCATGAATATACAACGCATCTGAGGCAGCAGAAAAGTAATTCGGTTGCAATAAAGATCCAGTGGAACTTGCGATTCTTTTACCCGGCAGAGGGCCTGATGTTATGAAATAGTATGCAGTATCGGAATAATTGTGTCTCAGGTAGTTAAAATCTCCAGTAGAATAATCATAAATCCACCGGTTTGTCCCTTTACCATAAAACAGCAGATAGTCGCCTTCATTGAAGATTTCGTCACTGCCAGTATTTGTATAAATTGCAATTTCCTTAAGGTCATCAGGTCCTGAGCCATCATTGAAGTATGAGAGCTGACCCTGATTGTTGCCGAAGATCCTTGGATTTGAGGGATAATCCAGACCAAGTTGTTTCAGTCTGGAATAGTCAATTCTGTAAATGTTATCCTCCGTAATTGCAATTTTAAACCACTTCCCTGAGGAGAGAACCGAGGATGAAGAATGACTTTCCGTAATTCCACTGAGGGTTAAATTCAGAGAGAAAAGCAATACCGCAAAACTCGCTATTTGAACCTGTCTCAACATTATTCAGGGCAAAGATATAAATGTAGTTCAGGTTTTTAATTTATTTTGCGGAATGAAAATTGGTTTGAATGAAATTTTGGACAGGATCGATACGTTGATATTACAGTTTAGGATAATATGATAGAACGCCCCGGGCTTGCATGCATCATTTTTTTTATTTTATCTGAGGCATTATTTTGTCAGGAAACGAATTATGGACCTGGTTACCAGACCATGATAGTAAATAACCCTGCTTTTTCAGGAAGCGGCATTGACGGAACTATGAGGCTCTCTTATCTTAACTACTATCCGGGGAATAATTATAATTTTCATTCTGTATTTCTTTCATATGATTCTTACTTCCAGTCTTTACACGGAGGAGCTGGTTTCTACATTGCAAACGATTATATCGGAGGAATAGTCAACGATCTTAGGGGCGGTCTGTCATACTCTTATTTTTTACAGGCAGGGAAGGAACTTTTTATTAATGCAGGACTTTCTGCAGCATTTTTCCATCGTGGCTTTAATTTCAGCGATGCTGTTTTTCCGGATCAGATTGATCAAATGGGGATAATTTCGCGGCCATCCTCCGAATTATTGTCAAATGAAACCCCGGCAGTATTTGATGTAGGGACAGGCTTAATGTTTACTTACAGAAAACTTGCCGGAGGATTCGCCATTACACATCTTACCCAGCCTGATCTGTTCGGAAACGGATCGTCAGATGATAAGCTTAAACGCAAATATCTGATCAACTTAATTGCGGAATTTGATCTGAACAGGGAGAGTGGACTTAAAATAATACCACTGGCCTCATTTGAAATGCAGGGTAATTATGTAAGTTCAGGTGCCGGTGCAGTGATTCAAAGCAATTCCCTGTCATTCAGCTCTGTATTCATGTTTGATAATAATAGAAATATTGATATGCAGACAGGATTTTCATTCCGCCGGGAAAAAATTGGCTTGTTTTACAATTACAGGTTCAATCTTACTTCAGCAAATTCATTAGTACCATTTTCTCTTGTCCATCAGACAGGCCTTACATTCA
>CAZCQC010000425.1:0-3987 GCA_964500155.1 uncultured Rikenellaceae bacterium
CTGGTTACCGATGTTAATATTGATGTGAATCCATTGGTTTACAATTGTAACCCGATTTAAACTGCTCCTCTTTTTCCGGTATTTGCCAACAATAAGAGTTATATGGAATCTATCTTTGAAATTCCTGAAGTATTTGAACACACGGGTACAGTAAAAGTGAAATAATGAATTGTGAAGCAGTTGTTTTAAGGAGAAATATTCTGCGAAGAAAGAGGTTAATGAGAATCAGTGGCCTTATCAGAACATAAATGAGACCCGGATCTCAGGATTTCCGTAGATATTGTATTCTGAGTTATTCAGAACCCACAGGAAAGTGAAATTAAGTGAAGACCTCTTACCCATCTGCTGTCTGATGCCTCCACCGGCAAGAAATGTATTTAGCATGAATCGTTTTGAATCATAGGGCGCTTCAAAAAAATCAGTTTCAAGACTCAGGGCCTCATACTCGCCGTGCAGAAACAATCCCAGATGAACTCCAAGCGGGATTATATTATCAAGATCCTGGAGAAAAAGTACCTCAACATATGATTTGCCTCCATAAATCAAGGTACCTTCAGAAAAAAACTTATAGTATTGAAAATCGGGACCGGCGGCAACACTTATCCTTGGCAGGATCCATAACCCAATTACAGGCGATACTTCAATGTCGGTATATGTCCCAAACTGGAGACTGAAATTCCCTCCATAGAAAAGCCTCTCTTTCAACGGTGGTACCTGGTCCCTGGTCGTCTGCTGCCCATTTGCATAACTGAAAGAAGCCAGAAGCAGACCGGCCATTAATGAGCCAACCCGGATTGTATTAAAGGGATTATATCTTTTAAGGCAAAATGCTTTCATAAAACAATTTTGTAACTTTACATAAAAGGCTAACAAATAAACGAAAAAATCCATTATCAAAATATACTGTCAATATGAATATAATAGTAAACGGGGGATCGGAGGGCATCGGCAGGGAGATTGTGCTTCAACTGTCAGATGATAGAAACAATCAGGTACTTGTTACAGGCCGGAATGAATCGAGGCTTAAGGAGCTGCAGATGGAATGCCTGAATGAAAATGTCTCCTATTTAAGAATGGATATTTCAGAGGTGAACAACCTGATTGAAGCGGTCAGGGATCAGATTTACAACCGTTTCAGCAGGGTGGACATATTAATTAATGTTGCCGGATTACTTATTGTCGGAGAATTTATGAAGCTGTCGGATAAGGACTCACGCAAAATGATGGAGACAAATTTTTTCGGTCCAGCAGCTTTCATCAGACTGGTGGTCCCAATGATGTCGTCCGGTTCTCACATAGTCAATATTTCCAGTATGGGAGGATACCAGGGCAGCTCCAAGTACAAGGGTCTCTCGGTTTACAGTGCCTCAAAAGCAGCACTTTCGTGTCTCAGCGAATGTCTGGCTGGTGAACTGAAAGATTCAGGTATAAGTGTCAATTGCCTGGCGCTTGGATCAGTGCAGACCGGGATGTTCGAGAAAGCATTCCCCGGATTTAAAGCTCCCCTTGGTCCAAAAGAAATGGCTGAATTCATAACATATTTTGCCATAAACGGGAATAAATATTTCAACGGGAAAGTGTTGCCTGTGGCTGTTAATAATCCGTAATCACGAACTCACCCCCCAACCCCCTCTCTGCGTACACAAAGAGGGGGCTTTAAGCACTGATTACAAATAAATTCCCCCTCTTTGCACTCGCAGAGAGGGGGAATTAAAGGGGGTGAGTGCATGTGCTATAAATAATCCTTGATCTCAATCTTCCCATCCAGTGCAAGCAATCCATTAAAAGCCAACGCTTTGATCTCATCCTCGCCCGGAAAAACAACCACCTCCGAAATAAATCTGACCCTTTTCCTTATCCTCTCAACATGTGATTCCTGGTATGCCAGACCACCGGTTAAAATAATGGTATCGACATTACCTTCAAGAACTGCTGCGGCTGCACCTATCTCTTTGGATATCTGATATGCAATTGCTTCTATAATCAGCAAAGCTTTAGGATCTCCGTTATCTGCCATTTTATTTGCATCTATAAAGTTGTTGGTTCCAAGGTAGGCAACAATACCTCCTTTCCCGGTGATCATTGTTTTAAGTTCCTGATGTGTGTACTTCCCGCTGAAGCACAGATCAACAAGCTGACCGGAAGGTAGTCCTCCGGAACGCTCCGGAGAAAATGGTCCATCCCCATTCAATGCATTGTTAACATCTATTATCCTTCCCTTCCGGTGGGCGCCCACACTTATTCCTCCACCCATATGGACAAGAATAAGGTTCATATCCTCATATTTCCTGCGAACCGATTCTGCATAAGTACGTGCAACAGCCTTCTGGTTCAATGCATGCAAAATTGAAATACGTTCAATTGCAGGATGCCCTGAAATCCTTGCAACAGGTTCAAGCTCGTCAACCACCACAGGATCAACAATGTAAGCTTTTGCCCCCGGTAAAGATGAAGCAATATCATCAGCAATCAGACCACCTAAATTGCTTGCGTGCTCTCCCATTATCCCTTTCGCGAGATCATCAATCATTTTTTCATTGACCTCGTATATGCCTGATTCGATAGGTTTTATTAATCCACCACGGCCAACAACAGCTGCCAGCCCTGACAAGTCAATTTTTTGACCAGATAATTCTTTCATTATCAAATCCTTCCTGAAATGAAACTGGTCTGTTACTTTCTTAAAACCTGATAATTCTTCAGATGTATGCCGGAGAGTCTTTTCAAGAATTAGTCTATCTTCCTCATAAAGAGCAAATTTAGTTGATGTGGATCCGGGATTGATTGCCAGGATTAACCGTTTGGACATTGGATTGGTATGAATTAACACTATGTTTGCGGAACACGATTTTTAGGCCATCAGACATGCAAGTGCAATGCAAAAAAATTTCGATTTTTCACTTTCGCTTCTTGACATTACAATGACAGGTTTTTCTGTTCCTCTTATCAGACCGGCAAGTTCGCCCTGAGCGAAAAGCATCAGCCCTTTATAAAATGGATTTGATGATTCAAGAGAAGGGAACAACAGGATATCAGCATCGCCGTTCACCGGAGTTTCAATCCCCTTTATTTCCACACTTTTCTTATCGCATGCCAGGAATATATCGAGCGGACCGTCCATGATGCAATCTGCAATTTCTCCTTTTTTTGCCATTTTGCACATTATTCCATAATCGTCAGAACTTTTAAAATGGCGGCTTGGCTTCTCCGAAGCTGATATCAGTGCAATTTTTGGCCGGTTTAAACCGAACCTTCCGGCCATTTCAATTGCATATTCTGCCATAGTAATTTTCTGCTCAAGCGTTGGTGAAGGTATAACAGCTGGATCAGTGATAAACAGCAGCTTATGATATGAAGGCAATTCAATTGCACAGACGTAACTCAGGACAGCATCCGGCAACATCAGTCCATTGTTTTTATCCATAACAGCCTTAAGGAATTTATCTGTACCCACCAACCCTTTCATTACAATATCCGCTTCTCCTGAACGAGTAAGGCGGACAGCCTCAGCCGAGGCTTTTACCTCATCATCAGAATCCATTAATGTAAACAGGTCATGATTAATTCCAGCTTTACGGCATATATTTTTGATTTCCGATGACTGACCAATAAGAATGGCTTCAGTGAGACCGTAATTTACTGCTTTATGTATCGCACCTATTGTGTGAATATCATGAGCCCATGCAACAGCTATCCGGTGCTTTTTATGAAGCGACAGAACCTTTTCAACCATCTGGTCAAGAGAACGGATCATACATTTAGTTTACTTGCTTGCAGCCGCTGAAAGAAGAATACTGTCGTATTTTGCCTGTTCTGAATCGGATCTGGAGGTCAGGACTATGGGGACCTGTGCGCCAAGGATGATAGATGCTACTTTTGCCTTGGCAAAGAAAACCAGCGATTTATAAAGCACATTTCCGACTTCAATATCGGGCATAAGTAGCAGATCAGTATCGCCTGCCACTTCACTTTTAATACCTTTATGCT
>CAZCQC010000426.1:0-31017 GCA_964500155.1 uncultured Rikenellaceae bacterium
AATGTGTCACCAAACTTCAAGCCGTCGACAATCTGAATCAATGATTCAGTGCGCAATCCGGTCTGGACTCTTACTACTGAAGCTTTTCCGCTCCGGAAAATATAAACCATTTCTCCTGCCATCTCAGGGATTAGGGCTTCAGAAGGAATAGCAATTGTGTTATCAATCTTCGAAAGAAGAAGTGTTATTGAAGCTGAACGACCTGATTTAAGCTCTTCATTTCTATTTGGATAGAGGGCTCTGATCACAATAGTTCTTGTATCTTCATCAATCTGAGGATCAATGGCATATACTGAAGCCTCAAATGTCTTGCTGGTACCTTCCACCGTAAAAGAAACAGGATAACCTATCTGAACCTGGCCGGCATATTTCTCAGAGATCGAAAACTCAAGTTTGATGGGACTGATTTTAACGAGCCTGGCAATTTTTGTAGATGGATTTGTGTAGCTGCCCTCACTGACATATCTCAGGCCAATTATCCCATTGAAAGGAGCACGAAGTTCTGTTTCAGATATCCGTGCCTTAATAAGGTTCATATCAGCCTCAACTGTCTGTAATTCTGTAACTATCTGATCATAACTTTCCTGGCTTATTGCGTCCTTATCAAGAAGGCTTCTCTGCCGGAATTCCTTTTGTTCGATGAGTTTTTTCTGGGCTGTGAGCTTCTCAAGCTGTGCCTGTAAAGGCTTATCATTTATTTTTGCCAGGAGATCTCCTTTTTTTACACGTGTTCCCTCAGTAAAATTAATCCCTACAATTTTACCTGAAGTTTCAAAAGCAAGCTCTACCTGTTCATCTGGTTTCAGGGTACCGGTGCTTTTATACAAATCACTTAGCTGTCGTGGCTCAATAAGAAAACCACTCACATTAAGCACCTGCCTTGATTGCATTGAACCAGGACCTCTGTTTGGGCCCTGACCTGCTACTCCCGGCTTATTCGTTCTTGAAGCCAGGAGCGGTTTAATTTTCGGATAAAGTATTATCACTGCAGCCACGACAACAAGCAAAATTGTTATTATAAGATTGTTTCTTTTCTTCATAAGGATTTGAGCTAATTGATTTGATTATGATTTCTTAACAGTTTAAATTGCCTAAAGTTCGATATGCATATTCCAACAGATCAGAAAGCGACAAATGTAGATCATTTAGAGGTTATTATGTAATTTGTGTATTGAAAAATATGTTAAAATATTATAAATCCGATTCTGATTTATCCATCATTCTGTATATTTTCGCAGAAATACTGAGTAAATTCAAACTGCCGGTTTTCATGAATTAAAATCCCGAGAAAATGATCCAGAGAATTCAGTCGCTATTCTTGTTATTGACATCAATTCTGTCACTATTATTCCTTAATGGAAATTTTTTAAAGTTCTTTAACAGTTCCGGATCTGAAATTTATATGAACTTCATGGGAATCTGGGAATCTTCAGCAGGAGGAAATCCCCAAATTATTAAGAGTCTAATTCCGCTTTCAGTTGTAGTTTTAGCAATCTGCATACTTTCATTTTCGGCTATCTTTCTTTTTAAGCAAAGAAGGCTTCAGCTCAAATTAGCTGTTATTATTATACTCTTAACAGTAGCATTTATCGGGATGACGCTGTTTTACCTGTTCTGGGTTACAGGAAAATATCATGCAGAACTTATCCCGGGATTTAATATGCTCATTCCTTTATTGATATTTATTTCCGGGATACTGGCCTATCGGGGAATAAAAAGGGATGAAAACCTGGTGAAATCATACGACAGGTTGAGATAAGCCCCCAACCCCCTGAAGGGGGCTATAATGAGACATTTTAATAACCCCTTTAGGGGGAAGGGGGCGGTTCTATATTATATGCAGGTTTTCCTGATTTGTGATCTTTTCGCAATAGTGGCACTTAAGGGATACATTCTTTTTTGATACCACCCTGAAACGTGTTGTAACAGTTTCAAAGTTGGTGATGCATTTTGGGTTCATGCATTTGGCAATTCCAACTATGACATCCGGAACCTCAACTACCTTCTTTTCTACAACTTCATAATCCCTGATAATATTGAGTTTGGCATCAGGAGCCACAAGTGCAATCCTGTTTATATCTTCATCCTCGAAATACTTGTCTGAGATCTTTATAATAGCTTTCCTTCCCAGCTTTTTGCTTTCCAGGTTTGTTCCGAAAGTGATCTGATTGTCAATATGATCCAATCCAAGAATCGAGATTACTTTAAAAAGATTCCTGGCTGGTATATGATCAATTACAGTTCCATTCTGTATAGCACTAACACTTAGTTGTTTAGGTTCTTTCATGATATCCCTCCCCACTTATTTTATTCCTAAAAGTGAACATAATATAGCCTGGCGTGTATAGACTCCGTTTAGAGCCTGTTCGAAATAGTACGCCTTGGGATTAGTGTCAACATCTGTATGAATTTCATTAACCCTGGGCAATGGATGCAGAATGCGCATATTCGGCTTTGTATTTGAAAGCATTGCATTCTTAAGAACATAAACATTCTTAACTTTTTCATATTCAATCGGATCGGAGAACCTCTCCTTTTGAACCCTTGTCATGTAAATAATGTCTGCTCTGGATATGATATCTGTAAAATCGAGGTGTTCATAATATTTTAATCCCATGTTCTCGAGATAAAGCTTGAACTCTTCAGGCATCTTAAGTTCTTCAGGAGAGATAAAGTTGAAAGTAGTGTTCCATCTCGACATTGCCATCATTAACGAGTGAACCGTTCTTCCATATTTAAGATCCCCTACCATGAAAACATTCAGATTTTCGAGCGTCCCCTGTGTTTTGCGGATTGAGTATAGATCAAGAAGGGTTTGCGTGGGGTGCTGATTGGCACCGTCTCCTGCGTTTATTACCGGGACTGAAGATATCTCGCTTGCATACCGTGCACTACCTTCAATCGGATGCCTCATAACTATCAGATCGCTGTAATTGCTCACCATTTTAATAGTATCATGGAGAGTCTCTCCCTTTGAAACGCTTGAAACACCTGCGTCCGAAAAGCCCACAATTTTCCCGCCAAGCCGGTTAATGGCACTTTCAAAACTAAGCCGGGTACGGGTAGATGGTTCAAAAAACAGAGTTGCAATAACCTTCCCCTCGAGTAGCTTCTGCACAGGATCCTTTTCGAATTCTGTCGCGTCATCAAGGATCTTCAGAACCTCATCGGTAGTCAGATCATCTATCGATACTAAACTTCTGTTTTTCATTGTTATAGCTCTTTGGAACAAGTAAAATACGATGTAAACAAATTTATTCAGGAAAAGGCTCTAAAGCACAGCTTGTTGATAATTAACTTACAACTTTTAACCAGGCAGCTGAAGTTAAAATGTACCTGTATGTCTGTAGTTCAGACCACCGATTCTTGAAAGGGCATCCAGAATCCTCTCCCTTGCAGATGTTCTGAAATTAATTGTCAAATGGCATTCGAGCCCGAATTTTTGCTTCGACTGACCTGCTTCAACTTCCTTTATCACTTTCATCACATCATTGATGACTGAATAAGGAAATATCAGCTGATAGTGATCCTCAATATGCACTTTTATGATTTCACCGTTCTTTAGTGCTGATTCTGCAGCTGACCTGTAAGCATTTATCAGTCCGCTAACACCCAGAAGTTTCCCGCCAAAATACCTTACAACAACGATCAGGACATTTGTAAGGTTGAAGGAGTTGATCTGGCCCAGTATTGGTTTGCCGGCGCTGCCTGAAGGCTCGCCGTCATCATTTACACGGAATGTCAGCCTGTCCTGCCCGAGTATCCAGGCAAAACAATGATGTCTTGCTGAATGGTGTTCTTTTCTGTTGTTTTCCAGGATTGACTTAATCTCTTCCCGGGTTGTTACAGGCCATGCCTGGGCTATAAACCTGCTTCCCTTCTCTTTATAAAGGCCTTGCGAAAATGCTTTGATAGTCAGGTATGTGTCCGGTTCCATAAATGAAATAAAGAGTGTGAACTTTCGTTCATACTATATTACAATATTAGCTATTTATGTTCAGACAGTTTCCGGGTAATGCGGAAAATGATATTTTTGCTCCAAAAGAAAGTAACCATGAGCGTATTACTGGATGAGAAAGATCTGCAGAAACTGATTGTTATTGGTGACAGGATCCTTATAAAACCTAAAGTTCCCCAGTCGAAGACCAAAAGCGGCCTGTTTCTTCCTCCCGGCGTCAATGAGAATGAGAAAGTGCAGATAGGATATGTTCTTAAGGTGGGTCCGGGTTACCCGATTCCCTCTGTTAATGATACGGATGAGCCTTGGAAAAACCGGGCTGATGAACCAAAATATGTCCCGTTGCAGCCAAAAGAGGGTGATCAGGCCGTCTACCTTCAGAACAGCGCAATTGAAATAGAATTCAATAAAGAGAAATATATAGTCGTTCCGCAATCTGCCATTCTGCTTCTTCTCAGGGATGATGGACTTTTTGAATAAAGCTGATACATATGGAAAATGAATACTTAAAGACAAAAAAAATATTGATAGTCGAGGATGATGTATCAAGCCGGCTCTATCTTAACAAGATACTTGAAAAGACCGGAGCATCCCTGCTGAGCGCGTGTGATGGTAAAGAAGCTATCGAGGCAGCAAAAGCAAATTCTGATATTGATATAATTCTGCTGGATATTCAACTTCCGCTAATTGATGGCTATGGGGCTGCAAAGATTATAAGGGAATTCCGTTCTGATGTAATTATAATTGCCCAGACCGCCTACAGTCTTCTGGGAGATCGTGAAAGGATAATTGCTTCTGGTTTTGATGATTATATTGTGAAGCCCATTTTTCCTCAACAGCTTATTGAAAAGCTTACAAAAGCAGTCCGGAGATCTTAGATCTGAATTGATAAGATTACATCTTTATTCAGAATATACAGACAACTGTCTGAATTCTTCGCTGAAATCAACAATTTCACTTTTCCACCGTTGACGTTCAATCGCAGCAGGAATCCTGTTTAGAAGAGATGTTCTCATTACGGAATCCCCCGATAGAATATCGAAAGGCATAAGCTTATATTCATATTCATAAGGGGGATCTTTGAATTTCACCGATCCGGGAGGGGTTGTCTCAATTACTGCACCAAAAATCTCATAGGCGGTAGCAACGGGATAAAAAACTTCCGGATCAGTGACATGGATCTGCAGACCGTTGCAAATTAGTCCGGCGAATTTATTAAACGTGGGTATAAAACTATGAACACGGAAAATACATCCAGGAATTTTCCTTTCATCCAGATTTTTCTTTAGCTTTTCGGGATCAATAAAGGGAGCTCCGAAGAGCTCAAAGGGGATTGTCGTTCCCCTGCCCTCCGAAAGATTAAGAGCCTCCATAAGCACGGTGCCAGGATAGACTAAGGCTGAATTCAATGTAGGGATATTTGGAGAGGGAATTATCCATGGAAGCCCTGATTCGTCATATAGTGAATTTCTCTTCCAGTTTTTCATCCAAACAATGTTGAGGTCGCATTTATTATAGTATTTCTCCCTGATCCATAAAGCCATTTCTCCAAAGGTCATCCTGTGGCATAATGGAATTGAAGCTCCACCTACAAAGGTAAAGTACTCCTCTTTCAGAACAGGACCGTCAAAAGGCAGTCTGCTTATGGGATTTGGCCTGTCAAGGATCCAGACCGGGATTCCTGATTCTGCACATGCCTCGATACAAAGCTTAACAGTCCAGATATATGTGTATAATCTGGCTCCGACATCCTGCAGATCAATCACCAGAGCTTCAATATCACTGAGCATTTCAGAAGTAGGCTTCCTGTGTTCCCCGTACAGGCTGAAGACCGGAATTCCATAAACCGGATGTCTGTTGCTGCTCCATTCTATCATGTTATCCTGGGTCTGTCCGAACAGGCCATGCTGTGGTCCGAAAATTGCAGTAAGGAAACAGTCTTTCCTTTCGAAAAAGATACTTGTTATATGCTTAAAATCAGATGTTATGCTGGGTGCATGACATAAAATCCCGATCTTCCTCCCGGTAAGTCCGGCAGGAAACTTTAACCTTAACTGTTCTAACCCTGTCTGTACCATAAATTTTTCTTTATCCTCATTACACACTTTAACTAAATTTAACCAAAAGCACTCTATTTCCAATTATAAAATTAATCCAAAGTAAATATTCTTTCCTATGTTTATAGTTTTAATTAAATCTGAACTTAAAATAATGAGGAAATATTTTCTTTGCTTGATGCTGTTAATTACATTAGGTCTTAATGCTCAAAAACCTGCACTCGATCATTCTGTATATGACAGCTGGAAAAGTGTAAACCAAACACTTATTTCCGATAACGGAGAATGGATTTCATATATAATAAACCCTCAACAGGGTGATGGATGGCTTTACATTTATAACATTTTATCAGGAAGCAAGGATTCTGTTTCAAGGGGATCCTCTGCTGTTTTTTCTCCTGATTGCAGATATATTGCTTATCAGGTCTTACCTTCGTATACGGAAACCAGGCAGGCTAAAAAGAAAAAGCTTAAAGAGGATCAGATGCCAAAGAACAGCCTTGAGATCAGAAAATTACCGGATAATAATATAATAAATATACCCAGAGTAAAATCTTTTTCAGTGCCTTCAGAAAAGTCAGACTGGATGGCATATCTTCTTGAAAAACCAACACCCGAAAAACAACCTGCTGATTCAATCAGCAATAAAAAAGGAGATATAAAAAAGGAGGCGAAAAAGCCTGAACCAAAAGGGACTGAACTGGTAATATTCAATCCATTGTCAGCTAAGGAGTTCAGGTTCTCAGACGTTACTGAATATGTTGTGGCAAAAGACGGAAATTCAATAAGCTTCGTTCAGGATTTTCCCGACACGACTAAAATTGATAATTTTAAAGTAACCATTTTTGATTGCACAAAAGAGACTTCAAAGGTTATCTTTGAAGGAAAAGGCAGTGTAAAAAAAATAAGTACTGATAAATCAGGAAATTATACTTCCTTCATTTACTCTTCAGATACTTCAAAAATCAAAATTTTCAGCCTCTACCTTTCAGGATCATTAAAGAATGCCTCAGGGATTGTTGAACCATCGAACAGGGCAATGCCATCAGGGTGGTCGGTAAGCGAGAACGGGAACCTTATTTTCTCTGACGACGGAACGAGATTATTCTTTGGAACTGCTCCGAAACCGGTGAAGGAAACTGAAGATACCCTTCTGGACGAGGAAAAATATAAGCTTGATATATGGTCGTGGGATGACAGACAGCTACAACCGATGCAGAAAAAGCAACTTGACCAGGAGCTGAAAAGAACCTACCAGGCTGTCTATCATACCGGCAGGAATGTTATGTACCAGCTTGCCGATACATCAATGCCAACAGTGAGAACAAATCCTAAATCAGAAAGTAGTTTTGTGCTTGGACTCTCCGGTTTAAAGTATCAGATGCTGTCATCGTGGGATACCCGGAATTATACTGATTATTATTTAGTCAATATAGAAAGTGGTATGAAATCACTTGTTCTTGAAAAATACCCTTCATACGTAATGTTGTCACCAACAGGGAAATATATTATTTCCTGGGATCCGGAAAAGTTACAATATAATATTATGTCGGGGAACAAAGTACTTTACAGGACAATTCCATCTGCCAATAATTATCCTTTGTATGATGAACTCAACGACACCCCTGACGATCCTTCTCCATATGGGGTGGCAGGCTGGACAAAGGATGAGGACCAGGTCCTGATATATGATAAACACGATATCTGGTCATTCAGGATTGATGGAAAAGAAGATCCCATAAACATCACTAACGGGCTAGGACGAAAAAGTAATTTAAGGTTCAGGTATTTAAAACTTGATCCTGATGCAGAATTTATCTCATCGAAAGATCCTGTTTATTTATCAGCTTTTAATCTCAAAACCAAAGAAGCCGGATTTTTCTCAGTCCGGCCATATAAAAATGAAGATCCGGTTAAGATGATCTATGAAAAGGCAGCATTTTCAAATATTCCGATAAAAGCAAAAAAGAGTGAAAAAGTCATATGGCAAAAAGAATCATTTGATTCTTCTCCTGAACTTTATGTCAGCACCCTGAATTTTGATAAACCTCAAAAAATTTCGGTTTCCAATCCCCGGCAAAGAGCCTACAATTGGATTACTGCAGAACTTGTAGAATGGACATCTTTCGACCATCAGGAGCTTCAGGGTATATTGTACAAACCTGAGGACTTTGATCCTTCGAAAAAATATCCTATGATAGTCTATTTCTATGAGCGCAGTTCTGATGGAATTTACAGGTATAACCCTCCGGCTCCCAGCGCTTCAATAATTAACAGGTCGTTTGCTGTCAGCAACGGTTATCTTCTGTTTGTCCCCGACATTCCCTACAAAACAGGATATCCGGGAGAGAGCTGTTATAATGCAGTTGTAAGCGGTACTTATGCCTTATTAAGTAAGTATAACTTCATTGATAAAGATAAACTTGGCCTTGACGGTCAAAGCTGGGGAGGATATCAGATCGCATGGCTGGTTACCCGTACCGACCTTTTCAGGTGTGCATATGCCGGAGCTCCGGTCAGCAATATGGTAAGCGCATATGGCGGAATAAGATGGGAGACAGGAATGAGTAGGATGTTCCAGTACGAGCATTCTCAAAGTAGGATAGGCGGGACTCTCTGGGAGAAGCCGGTTCATTTCATTGAGAACTCACCGATTTTCTTTGTACCCAAAATAAACACCCCTATACTTCTGATGCATAATGATGCCGACGGAGCAGTGCCATGGTACCAGGGTATTGAATTTATAATGGCGCTTCGGAGGCTTGAAAAGCCGGCCTGGCTTCTTTCATATAATGATGAAGCACATAACCTGGTGAAACGTCCGAACAAAAAAGATCTTTCAATAAGAAAAATGCAGTTTTTCGATCATTATCTTAAAAGTGCAGAGATGCCTTACTGGATGTTGAACGGTATCACGCAGGTTGAAAAAGGGAAAAAGGACGGTTATAATCTTGTAACTGACAAATAAAACTTAATCATGATGCTCAAAATCAATATTTTCAGATGGCCGGTAGTCTTATTAGTACTTCTTCTGGCTTCTTGTTCCGTAAAAGAAGAAAAAGCGATTACAATTCTCGAAACAACTGACCTTCATGGCGTGATTCTCCCATATGATTTTATAGAGAGGAAGGATATTAAGGTATCGTTAGCCGGAGTTTCAACATATGTCGGGCAGGTAAGAAAAGAGAACATACCTGTTATTCTTCTTGATAACGGAGACAATCTGCAGGGTCAGCCTGCTGTTTATTATTACAATTTTATTGATACGGTATCGCAGCATATCATGGCCGGGGCACTCAATTTTCTTGGTTATGATGCAGGTACCGTCGGGAACCACGATATAGAAGCCGGTCATTCGGTTTACGACAGGCTTGTCGGGGAGTATAAATTCCCTTTGCTTGCCGCAAATGCCATCAATAAAGGTACAGGGAAACCATATTTCAAGCCTTTTACAATAATTGAAAAAAATGGCATCAGAGTAGCTGTACTTGGTCTGATAACTCCTTTAATACCGGACTGGCTTCCTCCTGAACTTTATTCAGGAATAGAATTCAGGGATATGCTTGAAACCGCTAAATTCTATATGCCCATTATCCTGAAGGAAAAACCCGATGTTGTGGTTGGTTTGTTCCACTCTGGATGGGATGACCGGGGTGATCAGGTCCTGGAGGGCAGCCATTATGATGAAAATGGCACTTCTGCCGTGGCATGGAATGTTCCCGGATTCGATGTAATTATGTGCGGACATAATCATAATGTTGTGAATAAGAAATTTATCAACTCGGCAGGAGACACTGTGCTAATTCTTGAAGGAGGAAGCAGGTCGGAGAAAATTGGCAGAGCTGATATTGTCTTCCGTAAGGATAGAACAACCGGGAAAATACAGAAGACAGTGACAGGGAAGATTATTAATGTTAATGATTATAATCCTGACAATTTGTTTATTACTGAATTTTCGGCTGAGAACGACTTGATATTGGAGTATGTAAGCAAAGTGATAGCAACATCTGAAACATCAATTTCGTCAAGGGATTCCTATTTTGGATCTTCACCTTTTGTTGACATGGTCCACTCCATTCAACTTGACATTACAAAGGCAGATATCTCTTTTTCAGCCCCTTTGTCATTTGATGTTAAAATCTCCGCAGGTCCCGTAACAGTTGGTGATATGTTCAAGTTGTACAGATTTGAAAATATGCTCTATACAATGTCGATGAGCGGCTCTGAAATAAAGAAGTATCTCGAGTTTTCTTATTCAGAGTGGCTTAATACAATGAAAGGCCCTGGTGATCATTTACTTAAATTTCAGATTTCGAAGGATGGAAAACCTGTCCTGAAGAATGGTCAGGCATGGTTGAAAAATCAACCATATAATTTTGATTCGGCAGCAGGAATAGACTATACTGTGGATGTCAGCAAACCAGAAGGAAAAATGGTGACTATCAACTCATTTTCAAATGGAAATCCGTTTGAACCAGAAAAGACTTACCTGGTAGCAGTTAATTCTTACAGAGGTAACGGGGGAGGAGGTCATTTTGCTGCAGCCGGGATATCAGGGAGTGACCTTTCAAAACGACTGATAAAATCTACCGAAAAGGATCTGCGCTACTATCTACTAAAAAGCCTGGAGGTAAAAGGAACGATTAAACCTGTGGCATTGAATAACTGGAAAATCATACCTGAAGAGTGGATTAAGAATGCAAGGGTCAGAGATTATGAGCTTCTTTTCGGAAAATAAAAACAATAACAATCACGTTCTGAAGGATGGGATTAACGAAAAACTCTGACCGGGAAGGTTTTATGCTTCCACTTGTTGAAGAATTCTTCACAATTCAGGGGGAGGGATATCATGCCGGAGAAGCAGCCTGGTTTATTAGGCTTGGTGGTTGTGATGTTGGATGTAACTGGTGCGATTCGCGTTTTTCGTGGGATCCGCAAATGCATCCAATGGTAGAGACAGAAAATATAATTGAACATGCCGTTAAGTCCGGCACAAAATCTGTTGTAGTAACAGGAGGAGAGCCACTTATGTGGAACCTTGATTATTTATGTACTGGTCTGAAAAAAAATAATATCAGCACTTTTATTGAGACATCAGGATCTTATCCCTTAAGCGGAAATTGGGATTGGATTTGTCTTTCACCAAAAAAGAATATGCCTCCGGTTGGCAATATTTGTCTGGAAGCAGATGAGTTAAAAGTAATTATTGAAACCAGTGACGATTTTGAATGGGCAGAAAAATACAGAAGCCTGGCAGGAAAGGGATGCCTGCTCTTCCTTCAGCCTGAATGGAGCCGGTTTACTTCCATTATTCCGGAAATAGTCGAATATGTTAAAAGAAATCCTTACTGGAAAATTTCACTTCAGATTCACAAGTACATGCATATCCCATAGAATGAAAGCAAGGCTGATTATATTGACGATTCTTTTTTTTGTTTCCTGTCTTTTGCCGGTAAACCTGTTTGCCCAGCCTTATCATACAACCTCTCCCAAAGCTCTTAAAGCTTATAAAGCCGGCCTTACAGCATTTGATTATATTGATTATCTCAATGCCGAACAGTACTTTAACCAGGCAATAGAAACCGATAATAAGTTTTTTGAAGCATACATGATGATGGGTGAACTTCTCTCAAAACAGAGACGCTTTTTTGAAGCCGCAAGGAATTTTCAAAAAGCGGTTCAGATAGATTCATGCTTTTATCCTCCTGTATTCTTCAATATGGCAACTGCTGAAATGATGTCGGGTGAATATGGTAAAGCATTGGTTCATTATAATGTTTATCTGAGTCTGCCAAAAATCTCAGAGAAGAACAAGAGTCTTGCGGTCAGGAACGTAATAAACTGCCAGTTTGCCATCGAAGCAGTCAAACATCCTGTACCCTTCAACCCTGAGAGTGTAGGTGATGGAATAAATACAAACAATGATGAATACTGGCCGTCAATAACTGCTGATGGACAAACACTTATGTTCACCAGGCAGGAAAGGCCCAGTGAGAATGTTCTGCGAAAGACAGTTTTCCAGGAAGATTTTTATTTAAGCTACCTCTCGGATAAAGTCTGGAAAACTGCTATAAATGCTGGCACTCCGCTAAATACAAGTCAGAATGAAGGTGCTCAGAGCTTATCCTCTGATGGGAACTACATGTTTTTTACGGCTTGTGAACGCCCAGGAGGTCTTGGCAGCTGCGATATTTTTTTCTCAGCACTTAATAATGGAAAATGGTCATTACCTGTAAACCTCGGGACGCCTGTAAATACTAAGTATTGGGAGGTTCAGCCTTCAATAAATGCCGCAGGCAATATGTTATTTTTTTCGAGCAACCGGCCAGGAGGCATTGGAGGAAAAGATCTTTGGTTTTCTGTTTACAAATCAAATAAAAAATGGAGCACACCTAAGAATCTAGGGAAAGTTATTAATACATCAGGCGATGAAATGTCGCCTTTCATACATTTCGACGGGAAAACCCTCTATTTTAGTTCGGATGGTCTGCCGGGCATGGGAGGCCTTGATATCTATTTCTCAAGAATGCTGGATGACAGTACCTGGACAGAGCCGAAAAACCTTGGCTATCCTATAAATACTTACAATGATGAAATGGGTCTTACAATCGAATCAGGCGGACAAAAGGCATATTTTTCAACAAAAAGAGATGAAAAAGAAGGGAAGAATATTTACTCATTCAAACTTTATGAAGCTGTTCAGCCTGATCCTGTATCTTATTTAAAGGGTAAAGTAACAGATAAAGAAACGGGGCAGGTGCTGATTGCGGAATATGAACTTATAAACCTGTCAACAGGGAAGTCTGTTATAAACAAACTTACTGACTTGAATGGTAATTTTCTTGTTTGTCTTCCTTCCGGGAATAATTATGGATTGAATGTTAGCAAGGACGGATATCTGTTTTACTCTGAGAATTTCATGCTTGAGGGCCAGCATACAGCAATGGAACCTTACCTTAAGAAGATAATGCTCAGTCCGTTCAGAGTAGGGGAGAAAATGCTCCTGGCAAATGTCTTCTTTGAGGTAGATTCATGGAAGTTAAAAAAAGAATCTCTTGCAGAGCTGAACAAATTGTCCGATCTTCTGAAGAACAACAAGGAACTTAAAGTTGAAATTGGCGGATATACAGACGCCACAGGTTCCAATGAACATAATCTTACCCTTTCCGAAAAAAGAGCTCTTACGGTTTTGGGGTTTCTTGTGGAGACGGGGATCAAGGCGGACAGGCTAAAGTATAAAGGTTATGGCAATACATCGCCAGTCGGTGATAACGTCACATATGAAGGCCGGAAACTGAACCGGCGAACAGAAATTCAGATAATTGAATACAAAAAATAAAAAAACAGCTGCTTTGGCGACAGCTGTTTTTGCTCATGCTTGGGTATTCAGACATTGAATAGAATAAGCATCTGATATCAGATAGTACTCATGGTGTTCGAAAATTTATTAGTTGCATCATCTGCGTTGACTGCACTGGTTACCGGAATTGAAAAATAGATACCCGATCCGGTCAAACCATTGCTTTCAATCCATACTGATCCCTCCATCATCTGAATCAGCTTCCTTGTCAGGGCCATGCTGACAGCAGTGACAGTATCATTGAATTTTGACAGGGATTGAGATATATCCTGACTCTGGAGAAACTCCTTACATTTAAAATATCCCTGTCCGGAATCCACAACGAAGCATGTCAGTTTATCATTCTTAATAAAATAACCGACTTTTATGTATCCTGATTTTGTGTTGTTCAGAGCATTCTGGAAGAGATTACGAATTAACCTTGTTACCCTGTTTGCATCAATCAGGTACTCCGAATGCAGAAATGGCTGGTTGTCAGAAACAAATATCACATCCCTGTATCTTTCCTTTTTTAGTATTTCCCCGAATTCCGAAAAAAGAGTGTTAAATTCCTCACTTGGATTGCAAATTCCTGATTCTGTTTCTGAATTACCCGTATCAATGATTGCAGAATCAAGGAAATTGTCAAAAAGTGATATTATTTGTTCGCAGGAACTGTAGATCTGGTTACTGAATTCTTCCCTTTCTTTTTCACTATATTCTTTTTTATTTAAAAGAAATGAGAAGGCCACAATAGCGTTCATCTGTGTTCTCATCTCACGCGACATCCCGGTTAATATCGAGGGACAGCCTATCAAGTTCCGGCTGATTGATTCCCTGCTTTGTCCAGGACCCTTACTCTGTGGTCCGGATTCACCTGATTCTCCCTTGCTATGTCCCGAAAGATCAAACATATTATTGCATTTAATTATAGTTGTAGTCCTGAAGTTGATTTTGGTTTTAGTTCAGACTCTTCCGTATCTTCCTGGCTTCTTTTCTGTAAATAGTCTTTGATTTTTCGATAATAGCAAGCTGTTCAATAGCTTTTGTCTTTTCATCTGTTCTTATATAGCACAATGCAAGATACCATTGGGCATGATCGATATAATAGTTGTTTTTATGGACAATAACCTTTGAAAAAGATCCTTTTGCTTCAGGATAGTTCTGAATTTCGAAATTTGAGATTCCGTTCAATAATTCGGATTGCATATTCCCCGGATCAGTTTCAAGCACTTTATTAAAATATATGGCTGCGGTCCTGTAATCCCTTATTTTATAGTAATCCAGTGCAAAGTTGTAATCAGTATTTCTGACCATCACACCGGATCGTGAAGTTGATGCAGCTTCATATGGTTTATAATAACGGTCAAGTATTTCATCGTTGGTGAGTTTCCTGTTGGAAAGCAGTGCGATACTCCCGATGACAATGAAAGCGGCAATTGCGGCTGCATATTTGATATTTACCGTCCGGGTTGTTTTCCTGACAGGAATTGGTTCTTTCCTTTGTTTCTCAATTGCATTGAGTTTATTGCGCAGATTCATCAGATCCTGGTTCTTAATAACAGTATCCGTTTTACTGCGCAGATCAACCTCCTTCCGGAGCTTCTCGTTACCTTTTAGTTCTTTTCTGAACCATTGTTTTTCAGCCTCATCCATCTCTCCGGCATTATACCTTTCGATGAAGTATGAAAAATCGATTGTTTTCATAGTTTATTTTATTTAAAATTGTTCTCAAAGAGCAAATTATCAACAATATATGAGCAAAATGCTCGCTATTTTCTCCATATACTTCAGGGTATCGGATCATTACATCGATCCGATCTGAAATATAAAATCCCAAATATTAATCCTCAGAAATGTCACTTTTCCTGCTTTCGTTAAAACAGGATTCATTCAAAATGACCTATCAGATCTTAATTGGAGGAGTAGATGGTTTTAAAATAGGCTCACCGGTGGCGCCTCCTTTTACACAAATCATCTCTTCTACCGTTAGCGCATACTCACAAAAAATCTCATCCAGGTTTCTCAAAGTCAGGTTTTTCATTTTTTTTCTTTTAATCATTGATACTTATTTCGGGTAATTCGTATTTCTGTAAGGAATCTACTGTAACATGTCGCAATACCTGATTTTGTGACAACAAAAAATCAATTATTTTTCATCTTTTTTATTATACCAAGAAAATCAAATACTTAACTGAAACAATATTCTTCATTTTTTCGTTTTGTCATAACATTTTTTGTAAACTTGCGTTTTTGGCACGGGGAAAGACATAAATCAGCGACTAAGGATGATCCTAAATAATCTTATAGGAGCATATTTATTCATTTTTATTTTCTTTAGCGGAACAGAAGGCATAAATGCAAGTGACAATTCCCTTCAGGACCTTGAGAAACTTAATTCCGGATTACAGGCTTGCATTTCTGAAAACGACACCGCAAATGGAAGGATATATCTTAATTTGATCCTGAAGACTCTCAGGGAGGAGAATAACGATAATATAACCACATCAAATTCACAGTATTATATTGGTGTTTACTACCTATTTTCAGGAAATAACACTGAAGCCATAAACTGGCTTAAGCTTTCAGCATCGATGTGTGAACAACTGAAGACCAACGAAGAAATTCATTCCAAATGCCTTTTTAATCTGGGCATTGCATACAGCAAACTTGGTGATTTCGGGCGAATGGAGTTGTATACTCTCAAATCACTTGAAATTGAAAAGAGACTTTATGGAGATAGAAGTCCTCTGCTGCTCAGGGGATATTCGGCCCTGGTCAATGCGTATTATGGACTAAATGAATACAACAAGGCGATCCTTTACGGAAGCAAAGCACTAAGTCTTTCAGGAGGCTCAATCGAAGACTATAAATCAGATATGGCAATTCTCTACTCAAATATCGGGGTTTGTCATGCCCGTTTATCCGATTATTCGAAAGCGGTTTTATACCTTGAAAAAGCAGAGTCAATATATAAGGAATATACCCTGCCGGAGGATGAAAATTACATTAATCTGCTCAACAGCCTGGCTGCAAATTATTTTTTTCTGGGGCTTAATGATAAATCAGATGAGTATTTCAATAAAGGAATTGAAAAGACTGAATCTTCTAATTCTGTGTTATCGCTAAATTTTCTGAACAGTTTTGCAATTGTGCTTGGTAATGCAGGCGAAATAAGCAAGGGAGCAGACCTGATAGTCAACGCCCTTGAAAAGGCCAGGAGGTTTTATGGACCTGATTCCAGAGATTATTTCGAAGTTCTTAAGAATTATGCCGAGTATCTCAGAACCTATAAGGTAGATCTTAAAAAGTCCCTTCGGCTTTATGAACAATGCATCTCATATCTGAACACTCATGAAGATGATTTTTCATTAAAGGAACCCGTACTTCTGGGCTACTCTCTTGCGCTATCCGAAAACAGAGAATCAGCCAGAGGCCTTGAAATCATCCAAAAGCTGCTCTTCACTGACATCTCCCGAAAAAAAGAATATTCATCAACAGAAAATCCGGAGATTGCTTTAATTGAACCGGTGCAGAGATCTATCAATATTTTAAAGGCAAAGTACGCTATCCTGTGGGATATTTACAGCAGGGAACATATGAATGATTACCTGCTGGCTGCATCAGAAACATCCGAGTTAATTATTGCATTGATTGAGAAGGTCCGGATCAATATAAGTGAAGACGAAAGCAGACTGGTGCTGGGTGACCGTTATCGGGATTCCTACCTATACACTATCCGTGACTTTGACATTTGCTATAAAAATACTGGCAATAAATTATACCTGGAAAAAGCATTTGAATACTCCGAAAAGAGCAAGGTAGCCGGACTGCTGGCTTCGACCCGCGAGCTGAAAGCTACCCAGTTCCATATTCCTTTCGAAATATCTGAACTTGAACGAAAGCTTAAGAAGGAGATAAGCTTTTATGAGGCTGGGATTTCTGAGGAAAATTTAAAAAAGTCTCCCGATGCTTCACTGATTTCAGATTGGAAAGGATTCGTGCTCAGCGCAACTCAGAAACGAGACTCACTTATTTCACTTATTGAAAAGCAGTATCCCGAATATTATTTAATAAAATACAATACCGAGGTAATAAAACCAGCCGACATACCTGGTGTAATTGGAAGGAATACCAATTATCTCAATTATGTTGTATCTGATTCTGTACTCTATATTTTCCTGGCAAACAGGAAAAATTTGCAACTTATTACGGTCCCAGTTGATTCTGGCTTCTTCAATGACATCCGGCAATTCAGAAACCTGCTATCAATGCCCTCAGATAATGCTAGATCCAATTTTATTCAGTTTAATAAAGCAGGAACGAGTCTCTTTAAAATAATTATTGAACCCGTGAGGAAGTATCTGATATCAGACAAGCTGCTTATTTCTCCCGATAATATTCTCTCCTATATACCATTTGAAGCTATACCTGTCCGGCAGTTACAAGGTGAAAATGTTCTTTTCAGTGAGATCCCGTATCTCATGAATGAATTCAGGATTTCCTACACTTATTCAGCAACACTGCTTTCAGAGTCTTTAAAAAAGGATTACAGTCTGACAAACAGTCTGATTGCATTTGCACCCGTATATTCCGGAACCATCGATGTCGATTCGCTCCTGAATATAAGGCAGACCAGAGTATCTACCCTTCGCGATCTTCAGTTTGCCAGAACTGAAGCCGAATATGTTACAGATCTCACAGGTGGTAAACTTTATATAAATAATGGTGCCAGGGAATCTGTTTTTAAAGCTGAGGCAGCCAATTACGATATTATTCATCTTGCGATGCACACTGTTTTGAATGATCAGTATCCAATGTACTCCAAAATGCTGTTTTCGCAGGTGAAAGATTCCATAGAAGACGGCAACCTGAATACTTACGAAGTATATGGAATGCCTTTAAATGCAAAAATGGTAATTCTAAGCTCATGCAACACGGGAACTGGTGTATTACACTCAGGTGAAGGTATTCTGAGCCTGGCGAGAGGATTTGTCTACTCAGGCAGCCAGTCGGTTGTTATGTCGATGTGGGAGATAGAAGACAGGTCAGGTGCCGACATTGTAAAAAGCTATTACAAATATCTCAAAAAGGGTGCGACAAAAAGCAATGCCCTCAGGAAAGCGAGGATCAGCTATCTTAAGAATGCCGACATGCTAAGATCTCACCCATATTTCTGGTCTGCCCTGGTAATTTACGGAAACAACGATCCATTATACTATTCCACTAAACTATGCCTGATTTCAGGCTCAGTTATTTTGCTTATTTTCGTTTTCCTGATTACTTATTATCACAAACTTAAGTAATCCTTATATTCAGGATCCAGTTTAACAAATTCCATAAGTGTCTCTTTGCTCAGATATTTTTTTCTCCTTGCGTAAGTTTCATTCTTCAGATTCATCCTGGATGCAATTTCCTGATATGAATAGCCTTCCGAAAAAAGAGTCAGGATTGTTTGTGAATCATCGCTTAATAATTTAAAAGCCCTGCTGACTATTCTTTCAAGAACCGGATTTCCTGATTCATTATCACCCTCATCGGGATAGTCTGACTCAATTTCAGTATTTCTGGATTTCTTTCTAAGCTGGGCGCTCCATATATTTCGGGCTATACCAAAAAAATAACCCTTGAGATCAGTTGTAAGCTTAAGCTCATTTTCGGAAATCTGCCTGTATATTGTAATAATTGATTCCTGGAATACATCCGAGACATCAGCGTCAGATCCACTGTTCTTAAGAACATGGTGACGTACAGTCTCGAGGTAATTATCGTAAAGCCAGTTTAGTGTCTGGTCGTCTTGCCGGCGTACCCCGTCAATTATTGCACTATCTGAAATTTTTCGGAACAAGCGCTGATTATTATGCCCTGATAAATTGACAAATATACCATTTCCCGCAACCGAAAGTGTTGATCTGTCAGTGCAGGGTATGACCAAATTAATATTTTAAGTATTTTTCTGTTAAATAATAAATATCTTTACTTCACATTATTAAACGGTTGGGTGTCCAAAAATGTTATTCCCATTTGTAAAACAATATGATGCGATGGATTGCGGTCCTGCCTGTCTGAAAATGATAGCAGGGTTTTACAAAAAGAATTTTTCACTTGATTACCTTAGAAAAAAGTGCTACATAACAAAAGAGGGGGTGTCATTTCTTGGACTTTCTGAGGCTGCTGATTCGGTTGGATTCAGAACACTCGGGGTAAAAATACCTTACGAAATGCTTGAGAAAAAGGTGACAATGCCCTGCATTGTTCATTGGCGGCAAAGGCATTTTGTTGTAGTATATAAAATATTCAAAGACAAAGTATGGATCGCTGATCCTGCAACAGGCCTCATCACATTTTCGCGCGGAGAGTTCGAGAAGAACTGGGCAACTACTCTGACTGAGGGGAAACAGACAGGACTTGCATTGGTAATAGAACCCACACCCGCACTATATGATACTGAAGATCAGCCTGATAAAGCTGGAGGGTTCAGATTTCTCCTGAAATATTTCAGCCTATATCGAAAGTACTTTGGACAACTTCTTCTTGGACTGCTCATAGGCAGTTTTATTCAGCTTATTTTTCCTTTCCTGACTCGATCAATAATCGATGTTGGAATCAATAACACCGATATTGGATTTATCTACCTGATTTTGTTTGCCCAGCTTGCACTTGTACTGGGAAGAATGTCAGTTGAATTTATCCGGGGTTGGCTGCTTCTTCATATCGGCTCAAGGGTCAATGTGGCTATTGTTTCTGGATTCTTGCAGAAACTGATGAACCTGCCGGTTGCATTCTTTGATACTAAACTGACAGGCGATATATTTCAACGAATCGAAGATAACAACAGAATTGAGGAATTTCTTACTTCAGCAAGCTTAAGCATACTTTTTTCCTTCGTAAACCTCCTTGTATTTGGTATTGTCCTGGGAATCTTCAGCTTCAAGATATTTGGATTGTTCCTGACAGGAACGGCTCTCTATATATTGTGGGTATCGTTGTTCATGAAGTCGAGGGCTAAGCTCGATAACATCCGTTTTAAAGAGATGTCAGCGTCGAATTCAAAGCTGATCAATATAATAAACGGTATGCAGGAGATAAAGCTAACCCAGAGCGAGATCAGCAAACGGTGGGACTGGGAAAATCATCAGGCTTCCCTTTTCGGATTAAAAGTGAAGGGACTTGGCCTGATCCAGTATCAATCGGCTGGGGCGACCCTTATAAACGAAGTCATGAACATCCTGATAACTATTGTGGCAGCTGCTGCAGTGATAAAAGGTAATATGACACTTGGTATGATGCTCGCCGTACAGTTCATAATAGGTCAGATGAATGTCCCAGTAAACCAGATAATAGGATTCTTCCGCATGTCGCAGGATGCAAAAATGAGCCTCGACAGGCTTGCAGAGGTTCATAACATGGAAGATGAAGAATCTGATTCAGAGGACAAGGTACGGAAACTGCCTGACAATAAAACAATTCAGATATCTGATCTTTCATTTCAATATGAAGGCCCCCGTTCTCCATTTGCCTTAAAAAATGCAACCCTCCAGATTGAGGCGGATAAAGTAACTGCCATTGTAGGTGTCAGCGGAAGCGGAAAAACTACTCTCCTTAAACTTCTGTTGAGGTTTTACCAGCCAGTTCGCGGGAAGATATCGATCGGAGGAACTGAACTTCCAAACATAAGTCTGAAGTTGTGGCGCGAAAAAGTTGGTGCGGTAATGCAGGACGGCTTTTTGTTTCCCGACACAATTGCCGGGAATATTGCACCAGGAATAGAAAGAATTGATGAAAGCAGATTGGTACACGCGGCCGCGACTGCAAATATTAGAGGGTTTATTGAAACTCTGCCTCTTGGCTACAATACAAAAATCGGTGCCAATGGTCATGGCCTGAGCGAGGGGCAGAAACAAAGGTTATTGATTGCAAGGATTATTTACAAGAACCCTGAAATAGTGATTTTTGATGAAGCCACAAATTCACTTGATGCCAATACCGAAAAAGCGATAGTTGAAAATCTCTCAGGTTTCTTTAAGGAAAAAACTGTCATTATTGTTGCTCATCGTTTAAGTACTGTGAGAAATGCTGACAAGATAGTTGTACTTGACGGAGGGCAGATAATTGAGACAGGTAATCATAACACTCTTATTGAGAATCGGGGGGCATACTATAATCTTGTAAAAAACCAGCTTGAGCTGGGTAATTGATTTAACAGGATGGAAGAAAACGAACAACCTGATATTATCTATTCTGAACCCGTTAATGAGATTATGGGTCATCCGCCCGGAAAAATTCTGAGGTTGGGAAACGCCCTTATACTTATTACTTTCATACTTTTTATATTGCTTTTATGGCTGATTAAGTATCCCGATACAATTCCGGCTCCTGTGGAAATAACTACTGTAAATCCGCCTGTAACACTGGTATCAAAGCTGACTGGCCGGATCAAGAATTTGTATGTCAGGGATAAGGATGAGACCAGAAAAGGACAAGTGATCGCTGTTATGGAGACAGCCGCTTCGATAGATGATTTAAATAAGCTTAAAGAAATAGTTGATACTATTTCTAATCCTGAGCGGATAATGCTGTCATATTTACCTGAATTCACCGAACTTGGCGAGATTCAGAATTTCTGGGGGTCATTCCTGAAAAACCTGTCTGATTTCAATAATTATAATCTCAATGATTATTACGGGAAGAAGATAATTTCCACGACTGAAGAAATAGATGGAATCCTGGTCTATATAGGCCGGGTAAAAGAAAAAGAAAAATTGTATGCTGAGAACCTGTCACTTGAACGTAAAAAATTCAAAAGGGATTCACTCCTTCACGTTAGCGGAGTATATTCTGAAAGCGATCTGGAAAAGTCGCGCCAGTCGCTTATCAGAATTAATATTGAACTACAGCAGGTGCGACTCGATCATTCAGCCAAATCGATTGAACTTGCGGAAAAAAAGCAGGATCTGCAGGATTATAGTATAAAGAAGCTGGAGGAGAGGGAAAGATATTACTCAGTTCTTAACGAAGCTTTTCTGAACCTGAAAGCTCAGATAAAAATATGGGAGAACAATTATCTGATTATCTCACCAGTAAGTGGTTTTGTAACCTTTACAAAGTTCTGGAGTGAAAATCAGATTGTTAATAAGGACGAGCCTGTTTTAAGCATTGTTCCTCTGGAGGCTGGTGACTATGTCGGAAGAATAAATCTTAAAATGAACCGGTCAGGCAAGGTAAAAACTGGTCAGGAGGTAAACATTAAGTTAAGCGGATACCCATATATGGAATACGGAATGGTAAAAGGATTAGTGAAATCAAAATCTCTTGTTCCTTCGGGCGATTCATACATTATCGAATTAATATTACCATCGGGACTCACAACTCTATACGGTAAAAAGCTTGATTTTACCCAGAATATGCAGGGAACAGCAGAAATAATAACTGAGGATCTGCGATTGTTGCAGAAGATCATTAATCCATTCCGCTATCTGATCTCGAGGAATAAAAGATAGGCTAGTTTTTTTTGTAGGGCTCGTAATCATCTTTTACCGAAGAAAAGGATGAACCTGAGTCGCCGGTGCCAGTCTTCTGAAAAGGTTTTTCGCCCTGATTTTTCTTGATGTATTTTCTGTACAGGCTGAATCCCAGAGCTGTAAACACGAAAATAAAAATGAAAATATCCTTGGTATCCATTTTCGTATTATTTCATGAAAAGATTAACATATGAAACGAAATATAATGTTCCAAATATATTATTATTCTTTCAATAATTCTGCATCCGCTCACTGAATCGGCATTTCTCTTATTTTTCCTTAAATCTTTGAGTTTTAACAAATAATTCAATATTTTCGTACTCTGAAAAATCCATGGTAGCCATGGAAAGACGTACTTTTGAAGATATTGAACCTTAAAGGATTGAATATGATTAAAGAAGATCCGCAAGACTCTGTTCGGGACGAACAGAACGGAGCAGAAATTGATGCTGCCGGTACTGAAGATACAAATAAGACTGAAATAACAGAAGAAAACAAAGCTTCTGAAGACAGTGAAAGTCCAAAACATTCCTCTTCGCCTGTTGAATTTCACGATCTGGAAGAAATCGAGCTTCCTCCGGTAGATTATTCCGGTTTTTCTAAGAATGAGTTGGCCGAGACTCTTGGCCTGATAATCGACAATAGACCTCCTTCCGAGATCAGGGAAGATGTTGAAAGAATCAAAACTCTATTTTACAAAAAATTAAAACATGAGAATGAGGAACGGAAAGCCAAATTTCTGGAAGGCGGAGGAAAGATCGAAGATTATAAGATATGGGTTGATCCTCTCGATTATCGTGTAAAGGAACTGCTTGACAAATACAGGGAAAAGAAAAATGATTTTACAAAAGTCCAGGAAGCCGAAAAATATGACAACCTTAAAAGGAAATATGATATTATCGACAAGATTAAAGATCTTGTTAATCGTGAGGAGTCAATAAACAAGACTTTCCATGATTTCCGGACTTTGCAGAATGAATGGCATTCAATTGGGGTAGTCCCTCAAGCTTCTTTAAAGGACCTGTGGGAGAATTATCACCACAGTGTTGAAGTTTTCTACGATTACATAAAAATAAATAAAGAGCTGCGGGATCTCGACCTTAAGAAAAACCTTGAAGCAAAAGTACTTTTATGCGAAAAAGCTGAGGAACTGCTCCTTGAACCGAATCCTGTGAATGCATTCAGATTGCTACAGGATTTCCATAATCAATGGCGTGAGATTGGTCCGGTACCCCCGGAGTCAAAGAATGAGATTTGGGAGAGATTCAAGGAGGCAACAGCTCAGATCAATAAGAGACATCACGAATACTTCGAGAAGCAGAAGGATGACCAGAGGAAAAACCTTGATGCCAAACTGGCATTGTGCGAGGAAGTGGAAGCCATCAATCTGATGGAAATAAAAAATTTCAGGGATTTCGATGAAAGGGCTGATAAGATTGTTTCACTTCAGAAAATGTGGAGGACTATCGGGTTTGCACCTAAAAAGCAAAACAATAGGGTGTACCAGAGATTCAGGGAGGCTTGCGATACCTTTTTCGAAAAGAAGAGAACCTTTTATGCAGATAACAAGGAAACCCAGTTAAACAACCTTCAGCTGAAAACAGAATTGTGCATTCAGGCTGAATCACTTCAGGAAAGTACAGACTGGAAGTCAACATCTGATGCACTTATAAAGCTTCAGAAAGAGTGGAAGGAAATCGGACCGGTCCCGAGAAAACAATCTGAAAAAACCTGGAAAAGATTCCGTAAAGCCTGTGATCAGTTCTTTAACAGGAAAGCAGATTACTTTGCAAATCTTGATACATCTTATGAAGATAATCTTAAGGCTAAAATAACTGTAATCGAACAACTTGAAAAATTTGAACCCGGAACGGATGTTCAGGCTGCATTTGAAAGACTTAAGGAGCTGCAGAGAAAATGGACTGAAATAGGTTTTGTTCCTTTCAACAAAAAAGAAGAAATAACAAACAGATACAGAAATGCCCTCAACAAGGAGTTTGACAAACTGAAAATTGCCGATGAGGATAAAAGTATTCTTAAGTATAGAACAAAACTTGATAATCTGAAAACCAATCCCAAAGCATCAAGAAAAGTCCGCAATGAAAGAGACAAATTCTTTACAAAGATTAAACAGATGGAAAGTGACATTGTACTATGGGAAAACAATATAGGATTCTTTGCTAAATCTACTAATGCTGATACCCTGATCAGGGAAGTTCAGGAAAAAATTGATAGTGCGAAGAAAATGATAAAAACACTTGAAGAAAAAGTCAGAATGATAGACCAGTCAGGTCTCGATGATTAATTATAGATATCAGAAGTAAAATTTAAAAATTTCCTTGAATTGGCCGACGTTAAGTACGTATTTGTAACCGGAGGAGTAACATCCTCCCTGGGAAAAGGTATTATTTCTTCCTCACTTGCCAAACTACTCCAGGCAAGGGGTTACTCAGTAACTATCCAGAAGCTTGATCCCTATATCAATGTTGACCCCGGGACTTTAAATCCGTATGAACATGGAGAGTGTTATGTTACCCTTGACGGGGCTGAAACAGACCTTGACCTTGGGCATTACGAAAGGTTCCTGAATGTTCCGACAAGTCAGGCAAACAATGTGACAACAGGAAGAATCTACCAGACAGTAATCAATAAGGAGAGGAAAGGAGATTATCTTGGTAAAACTGTCCAGATTATACCGCATATCACTGATGAAATAAAAAGGAGGATCAAACTTGTAGGGTCAGGGAACAAATTTGATATAGTTATTACCGAAATAGGCGGAACAGTTGGTGATATGGAATCTCTGCCATACATAGAATCGGTCAGGCAGCTTAAGTGGGAGCTTGGTTCAAGAAATTGTATTGTCATCCATTTAACACTGGTTCCATATCTTTCAGCTTCAGGGGAACTGAAAACAAAACCAACTCAACACTCTGTAAAAGCTCTTCTTGAAGCAGGTATTCAACCTGAGATCCTGGTGCTGAGGACCGAGAAAAACCTTAATAATGATATTAAGAGAAAGGTTGCTTTGTTCACTAACGTCGAAGAGAAAGCTGTTATTGAATCCGTTGATGTCTCGACAATTTACGAGGTTCCGCTTAAAATGCTTGAAGAACAACTCGATCAGACGGTATTGAGAAAACTTGAACTTCCCATCTCAGAAGAACCTCCGCTGACTGAGTGGAGAGAATTTCTTAAAAGGCTTAAAAATCCGAAACATTCAATACGCATCGGGCTTGTGGGAAAATATGTCGAACTGCCTGATGCCTATAAGTCAATCTCTGAATCATTCATACACAGCGGTGCCATGAATGAATGCAAGGTTGATGTTGAATACATACATTCAGAAGATATTACTGCCGAGAATGTAAATGAAAAGCTGAATGGACTTAAGGGAGTCCTGGTTGCACCGGGTTTCGGATCACGTGGTATAGACGGGAAGATAATAACAGCAAAATATGCCAGGGAGAATAATATTCCATTTCTCGGGATATGTCTTGGAATGCAATGTGCAGTTATTGAATTCGCAAGAAATGTATTGCATCTTGAGGGAGCCCATTCCACAGAAATCAATCATAAGACCAGATATCCTGTCATTGACCTCATGGAGGAACAGAAAAGTGTAAGTGATAAAGGTGGCACAATGAGGCTGGGGGGGTATAAATGCACAATAACCAAAGGCTCACTGGCCAATAAAATATATGGAAAAACTGACATTATCGAACGGCACAGGCACAGGTACGAATTCAATGACCGGTTTTATGATGATTTCAAAAACCACGGGATGGTTCCTTCAGGTATAAATCCGGAATCAAATCTTGTTGAAATAATTGAAGTCCCAGGTCATAAATGGTTCATTGGCGTTCAGTTTCATCCCGAATACAGCAGTACTGTTGTTAATCCGCATCCTCTTTTTGTGAGTTTCATCAAAGCCTGCATTGACTGAGGTGCACTATTGAAGTTTTAAAATATTAATACTAAAGAATGGACAAGAATACAATTACAGGTCTTATACTGATTTTTGCAATATTTATCGGATTTAGCGTCTTCAACGGCAGCAAGATGAATAAATCATATAAAAATGCTATTGAAGTAGCTGATTCTTTATTTGCAAAAGGAGACCTTGAAAATTCAAGAGCCGAATATATAAATGCCCTCCGTTTTAAGCCAAATCAGCCGGAAGCCGTTGCAAAGATAACCGAAATAAATAAGATGCTGGGATTCACACCTGTACCTGAAAAAATCGATTCTGCCGCAATAAATAAATCTGATACCGGAAATCCACAACAGGTACCGGCAATAAGTGTTTCGGATTCTGGCAAATACGGTGCTTTCGGCGCTTCAATAAGCGGAGATACAGGTCTTATAACCCTTGAGAACAGTAAAATTGAGCTTAAGATAATGCCAAAGGGAGGAAGGGTGTATTCTGCACGTCTTAAAGATTACAGGACATTCGATTCACTTCCGCTGATCCTGTTCTCAGGCGATTCAACTGTGTTTGGATTTAATTTCTATACAGCTGATAATAAGGCTGTCCAGACCAATGATCTCTATTTTACTCGTGTTTCAGACAACAATTCATTTTCAGCTGAATCTGAATCACAGAGTGTTCTGCTCAGGCTGATGGCAGGTGAAAACAAGTATATTGAATACAAATACACTCTGGCACCTGATAAATACATTGTTGACCTCGATGTGACCTTCAAATCGATGGAAGGTATCATAGCATCGAACGTTAGCAGCATAACGCTCGACTGGAGGATGTACATTCCGCAACAGGAGAAGGGAAGACAGAACGAAGAGTACTATACAACAATTAAGTATAAATATTATCAGGATGATGTTGAAGGTATCAGGCTGCGTCAATCGAAAGATGTTGAACAGAGAGACTTACCTACTAAGCTGAGCTGGGTAGCATTTCAGGATCAGTTCTTTTCGTCTGTTCTGATCAGCAAAGAGTTTTTTATGAACGGAACGGTTAAATCGACAAAAACACCCGCATCTCCTGATTATATAAGATATTACACTTCTGAAGTAGGTGTACCTTTCAACCCTGCTCAGGAAACTGCATTGGGGATGAAACTCTATTATGGCCCGAACCATATTTCAACACTTAGAAAAGAAGGACTGGAACTTGAAAAACTGGTTAACCTTGGGAAAAATATAATCGGATGGATCAACAGGTTTGTTATAATTCCTGTATTTAACTGGCTTGAAAAATATATTTCAAGTTATGGGATAATTATCCTGATTCTCACAATTCTGATAAAAATAGTACTGTTCCCTCTTACTTTTAAATCATACCAGTCGACTGCTAAAATGCAGGTTCTAAAACCGATGGTTGAAGAATTAGGGAAAAAATTTCCCAAGAAAGAGGATGCCATGAAAAAGCAACAGGCTACAATGGATCTTTATAAACGGGCCGGAATCAATCCGATGGGAGGTTGTCTTCCTATGCTTCTTCAAATGCCTATACTCTTTGCCATGTTCAGGTTTTTTCCTGTGTCGATCGAATTGAGACAGGAACATTTTCTCTGGGCAACTGATCTCTCAACCTATGATTCGATACTGACGTTGCCATTTACTATCCCATTATATGGAGATCATGTCAGTCTCTTCACCCTCCTTATGACTGCTTCCACCCTGCTTACAATGAAGATGACAGGATCATCTCCCGGGTCCGACCAGCCGGGTATGAAATTAATGATGTATATGATGCCTGTAATGTTCATGTTCATGCTTAACCAATTCTCTTCAGGACTTACATATTACTATTTCCTGGCAAATATCCTGACTTACCTTCAGAATATCGTGTCCAAAAGATTTATAAACGGAGATAAAGTTCTGGCGACGCTGGAAGAGAACAAGAAAAAGCCTTTGAAGAAATCAAAATGGCAGCAGCGGCTGGAGGCAGCAGCAAAACAAAGAGGGATCCAGGCTCCTAAAAGATAGACCACCCTCAGCTTTTAGTTTCGCTTTTACTAAATACCTTGACGAATATCATATTTAGATATTAAGGTATCCTTATAAGTTAAAAAACATTAATCAGATACTACACGTCGAAAAAATGTTTTAATTTTAGTTCTTCCAATTTTAGGGGAAAAATGGGGAAAAAAGTTAAAAATAAAGATTTAGCCGAAAGGCTAGGTGTATCCAGTACCTTGGTTTCGCTTGTTCTGAACAACAAAGCTGACCAGCATGGAATTCGCAAAGATACACAGGAAAAGGTTCTTGCTCTGGCAAGACAAATGGGGTACTTTGATCTGCTTAAGCTTCAGCATGAGATTTCTCCTGTTGAAGAGAAACCCGGCATTATAGGAATGATAGTTCCGTCACTTCACGATCCTTTCATATATGAAATAACTCCGTTCCTCCAGAAAGCATTCAGCAGTATCGGAGTAGGATTTTCAATTATGACCAAAGATCCTGATGACGGGAGATATAACAGACTCGTCGGGGCGTTAAAGAAATTTTACAGCGGTCTGATACTTGTTGGCGAAGCTGCAGATGATTATACGATCCGTTCACTCAGGGCGATGGATTACCCGTTTGTTCTTCTCGATAAATCAGTCAGAAATCTTCGTCTGAATACTGTTTGCACGGATAGCGCCGAAGGATCAAAGAGAATTGTGGATCATATTGAAAAAATGGGTTATAAGAATATCCTGATCGCAACCGACAAAGCTTTCACAGCAAAGGATAAACCCGTAATTGAACTTCTCAAAACCGCCATTGACAAAAAACCGGGAATGAACAAACCTGCAATAGTAGAACTTGACCTCCAGATGGCAGGCAGGGATATTGATCCCGAACAGATAGAAAAATACCTGCGGCCTCCTTACCGTGCAGAAATTGTTATAGTACTTCAGGCTGAGCTTGTTTACCAGGTTATGACCTTTCTGCGGAAAAAGAAACTCCGTGTTCCCCAGGACGTGGCACTGGTATCGATGGAAGAGGGAATAGGCTTTGATCTGATGTTCTCACCTGTTACATGCCTCAGAAAGCCGCTTACCGGAATGGCATTGAAAGTGGCTAACATGATATGGTCGGAAGTTAAGAATTCAGGAAAGACAAAATACAAGAGGCAGGTAAACATAGCTCCCGAACTTGTTATCAGGAATTCCTGCGGAACGATTTAGCCCGAACAAATCTGCCGGTTATCAACAATTGTTGATATCTGTGATCAATCAATCTCAAAAAATCAATTACCTTTGGTCAGCGTTGGTGTTACAATGATGAAAATCGTTGTAATGAAAAGGGAATGCGGTATGAATCCGCGACAGTACCCGCTGCTGTGATGCCTGATCACGTAAAATACGTGATGATGGTTTTAAGAAATACCTGCCACTGTTCGCCAGCCGGCGGATGGGAAGGCTTCTTAAAACCGGGACAAGTCAGAAGACCTGCCAAACACTTATATGTTCAAAGCTTTCGGGAAGAAAAGCATAGAATCACAAAATGATTCCCCCCCTTTGAATCCCGGCAGCAGATTAATTTTGTTGACCTTGTAAAACGTCTTTTTGTATTTTGCATTGTTTTTCACTTTTCATCTGCAAGGACAAACTTCTTTCCGGAATGACACCATATTTATTATGGAAGTCGAAATAAAGGGAAATACTGATGGCCGGGACAATAAAGGTTTCAGATCCACTCATATCGACTCATCTTTAATAGGAATTTATAACCAACGCACCCTGGCTGACCTGATTTCTGAAAACTCAATAATCCATTTAAAAACATATGGTTCAGGTGGTTTAGCAACACCCTCATTTCGCGGGACTGGTCCCGGACATACCCAGATAACATGGAATAAAATAAATCTTAATAGTCCTATGGTCGGACAGCTGGATCTTTCGCTTATTCCTGCAGGATTCATCGACGACATAAGTATATATCATGGAGGTGGATCGATGAACATTATCAGCGGCGGATTCGGAGGATTGATAGATCTTGCGACAAACCCTGACTGGGATGATAAGGAATTGGTTTTTATAAAACCCGCTATCGGAAGCTTCTGCAGGCATTCAGGTATGGTAAAGGTAAAAGCCGGAACAAAAGGTTTTCAGTCGGTTACAAAAGCTTCCCTCAGAAATTCAAAAAACGATTTCAGGTATCTTAACAGTGTGGCAGGCGAAACACCTG